>CAMORK010000039.1 GCA_946623755.1 uncultured Butyrivibrio sp.
GCTGATATTTTTTCCAAGATTATCATTCATATTGCTGATATCTTTTCCGAGTTTCTCATACATGGCATTGATTCCGTTTCCAAGGCTCTCTTTTATATGATCGAGCTTACTGCTTGTTGCACTTGAATCAGCAGCCATCTTTTTTGCAAGTTCTGTGATCTCAGAATCGAGATTGTAGATCTCAGTTTTAAAGTTGCTTATTGTCTTATCGTTATCCTCAGTGAGTTTTACATTTAATGCAGCAAGCTTATCAATAAGATCTTTGTACTGGTCGTTCATCTCATGGGAGATACTCTCATCCCCTGATTTTACCTGAGTCTGCAGTTCATCGATAAGGCTCTTTGTGCTTTCCTGAGTACTTGCATACTGATCCCTGATATGGTCAAGCTCTTTGCCAAGCTGAGCAAGGTTGTCAGACCTTTCTTTGCTGGATTGCTCTGTGTCCTTCTCTATAGTCTCTTTAAGCTTTTCAATTTTGGTCTGGGTCGAAGTGATGGTCGTGTGCAAAGAATCCATATCATTTCCAAGCCCTGTAACCTTTTCAGTTACAAGATTTGATTCGGTTCCATTTTTTTCACTAAAAGAATTGATGCTTTTCTGACTCTCTTCAATGGACTTATCGATCCCGTTCAGATATTCGCCAAGCTCATCAAGCTTCTCAATAGTCTTTTCTTTGTTCTCTTTTTCAGCTTCTGCAAATTCCTCCTTGGCACTGGCCGTCACTGCAGGAGTTGTAAGATAGATCAGCCCTCCGCATAAAAGAAGTGCTATCACTACTGCAATAGCAACTACAACAGTGTCATGTCTTTTCAGTTTTCTAAGAAGTACCTTAACTGAATTGTTCTGTTTCGACATTTTCTCCTTAAAATTCATAACATCTCCCTTTCTGTTTTTGGCAGCAGAGAGCATAAAAAGACATGGCTCTGCGCCAACTCGTTAATAGTAAAATAGTTTAAAAGTGGAAAAATCATCAGGTGAACACCTGTGACTTCTTGTCGATTGAATACCGACGAAAATTGATTATACATATCCGGAGAAAAAATGCAAGGGGAATTTTATAATTTCTAAAAAAGGCTTAGCACGAAAAACATGCTAAGCCCTTTAAATCAGCTAAGTTCATCCATCTCATCTACATCGTGGATGTCGTTTGCGCCAAAACCAATATTCTGCATATTCATGGTACGGCGTTTGATACGTGCTGCTTCTGATGCCTGAAGAATAAAGTCCTTGATCTCACGACCGTGCTTGATGTTCTTCATGATAATGGTTCTGTCCGTAACATCCGAAGTATAGAGCACAATGGTTGAAAGACCTGCCATTCTCTGAAGAAGACTGCTTGTGATCTCCACGTCACTGATCTTGTACATGTAACAGTCATTCTCCCTTACTGTAAAAAATCCCTTGATAATGGTAAAGTCATTCTCTCTTATCTCATATTTTGTAAATGTCCATGGCAGACCAAACAAAAGCCATCTGCTGCGCTCACTGTATTTGAGATCTCCCTTGGACTGTGTTGACTGGGCGTACTGCTCAGGATTAGCTATCTTGGCCATAACAACTCCCTTCCTGTAATCTTATCAATCTACCTTCGGAAGCTTTGCAAAAGACTTCTGAAGCTCTTCATCGCTGGGAACATAGTCTGTCATCTCGCCGTCATTATATTTCTGATATGCAACCATGTCGAAGTATCCGGTTCCTGTAAGGCCAAATACAATGTTCTTCTCTTCTCCGGTTTCCTTACACTTAAGTGCCTCATCAATAGCAACGCGGATTGCATGACTGCTCTCGGGAGCAGGAAGGATACCTTCCACTCTTGCAAACATCTCAGCTGCTTCAAAAACACTGGTCTGCTCAACTGATCTTGCAGTAAGGATTCCCTGATCGTAAAGTTCGGAAACAACGCTGCTCATGCCGTGATAGCGAAGTCCGCCCGCATGATTGGCTGATGGAATGAATCCGCTTCCGAGAGTGTACATCTTGGCAAGAGGACAAACCTTACCTGTATCGCAGAAGTCATATGCATATTTTCCTCTTGTAAGTGAAGGACATGATGCAGGCTCGACTGCGATTATTTCGTAGTTCGCTTCTCCGCGGAGGATCTCTCCTGCAAAAGGAGAAATGAGTCCTCCAAGGTTTGATCCGCCACCTGCACAGCCGATGATCATATCTGCCTTGATTCCGTACTTATCAAGAGCCGCCTTGGTCTCAAGACCTATAACTGACTGATGAAGAAGTACCTGAGAAAGAACGGATCCAAGAACATAGCGATAACCTTCCTGGCTTGTAGCAGCCTCAACAGCCTCTGAAATAGCACATCCAAGAGATCCTGTTGTTCCCGGGAACTCGGCATTGATCCTTCTTCCTACCTCTGTCTCCATTGATGGTGAAGGTGTTACCTTGGCACCGTAAGTACGCATAACTTCACGTCTGAAAGGCTTCTGTTCGTAGGAAACCTTAACCATATATACCTGGCAGTCCAGATCAAAATATGAACACGCCATGGAAAGAGCTGTTCCCCACTGACCGGCACCTGTTTCTGTTGTCACACCCTTAAGGCCCTGCTTCTTGGCATAATAAGCCTGAGCGATAGCTGAATTGAGCTTATGGCTTCCTGAAGTGTTGTTTCCTTCAAATTTGTAGTAGATATGTGCCGGAGTCTGCAGTTTCTCTTCAAGACAGTATGCACGTACAAGTGGAGAAGGACGATACATTCTGTAAAAGTTTCTGATCTCTTCCGGTATCTCAATAAATCTTGAAGTATCATCAAGCTCCTGCTCTGCAAGCTCACGGCAGAATATTCCTGAGAGTTCATCCAAAGTCACAGGCTTTAATGTTGCAGGATTAAGAATCGGAGCGGGTTTCTTTTTCATATCACCCCTGACGTTGTACCATGCCTTAGGCATCTCTGACTCTTCAAGATAGATCTTATATGGTATTGTGCTCATTAAATTACCTCCAATCAAAAAACCGTTAGTAGTATCATAACAATCCAAGCACTTTAATGCAATAAATCAATTAATTATATGTGTTCGCCTATAAGCTTCTCCATCCAGACCATACTGTACCAGGTTCCGAATTTATAGCCGCATTTGTTGAATTTTCCTATCATGGAATATCCGAGTTTCTCATGAAATTTCACACTGTCTAAAGTAAGATGCTCATCCTCTTCATCCGGATATCCGATGCATGCATAGAGATTTAAAATTCCCTGCTCTTTAAGTCTCTTCTCCAGCTCTTCATACAGCATGCGTCCGAGCCCTGCGCGTCTTACATCCTTCTTAAGATATATGCTAAGTTCAACACTCCACTGATAAGCATCCCTGTCCTTAAAGGTACTTGCGTAAGCATATCCCAGGATCTCTTTTCCCTTCTCTATAACAATATATGGATATTTCTCAAGAACCTTCTCTATTCTTCCTCTGAATTCCTCTACTGAAGGCGTTTCGTATTCAAAGGTAATGGCAGTCTCTTTTACATAGTAATCATAGATAGCCACCAGCTCTTTTGCATCGTCCGGCGTAGCCGTTCTTATGGAATAATCCGCTGTCATAGTATGTCACCTTGTCCTGTATAAATTATTGATTTTCATGACCAATACTCTAATTATGATTCTTTTGAATATAAAATCAAGACAATAAAAATAAATAAATTTCAGGCGGTGTAAAATCTATGAAAGTCAGTTTCAAAATTGGCGTTTTTTAGTGTTTTTTTATAAAATTTTAGAAGACTTTTACTTGACAATGTATTATCATTGTGATCATGAGGATAGTAGAGATACCACAGATGGCAGAAATAACAATAAAAATGGTTCATAATAATTCTGAGTTCTCGGTCAGAACAAGAGTGCTTACAGCCTACGGCGAGGGAATCCTGGTAACACCGATTTCCTGCGAAGGCCAGACCATCGATTATTGCTCCAGAGCAATGATAGAATACACAGAGCCTGCCACAGGACTCAAGCACATCTTTGAGTCAGATTCCATAGCAAGAACCGATTTCAACGGCACTGATTTTCATGTTATCAGGGGAAAAGAGATCATTCTCACCGACAGAAACAGAAAAGCCGAGAGACACATGGTTCAGGTCATGGGACAGGCGGTGGTCAACCACAGGAAGACCATAAATGTTATCGTTAACGACATTTCAGTGCGAGGAGTTTCTCTCCTGATAGGAAAAGATCAGTCCGTAAAAATGGGGGATGAGATAAATCTAAGCTTTTTCAAAGCCGGATGCATGAAGAGGATCAGCACCAAGTGTAAGGTGGTAAGGCTCTTTAAAGTAGGCGTTTATAACGCAGCAGGCTGCGTCATAAACAACGTAGACAGTGATATTACTCTGTATGTTGCCGAGAAAAAAGCTCGAATATGACAACAAAATGAACGTAAAAGTGGCGGGATGAACCGGACTGATCAGGAAGTCATCCTCGCCACTATTTTAATTCAAGCGAATCGGAAACATAGTATTTAAAACCTTTGTTTTTACAGTATTCATCTATTTCAGCAATCAGTCTTTTATCCTTGGTGTACTCCAGAAGATAAATATCAGCGCCTTTGGCAGCATATCTCTCAATATAATCAGTGAAGAACTCCCTGTCTTCCTGATCCGCCGTTCCAAATTTATTATCATCCCAGATTATCTTTGAAAAGACGCTTTCCTGATTGATTCCTGTTATCACATCATCCCAGTTCCCATACCCGGCGCAATAAGCATCAAGAAAATCATTTCCACTGTTGATCACAACATCTTTGCCGGTATCCATTAAAGCCCTCATAATATTTGAAAGCCCCTCCAGGATTTCCTCCGTGCTGTTCACATAATAAACATCGCAGTTATCGACAAAAAATCCGTCAATTCCCTTATCCAAAAGCTCAGGCATAAGCCTGCCCACAATAAATTCCTGCCACCTTTCATCAGAGACATCTATCCAGCACTCATCTTCCCAATACTCATATACTCCGACGGACAGGTCTTTATATTCGTCATAATAATCACGGAAGTTTTCCAATGAGCCAACATTGATGTAACTGTATACGATGGTTCCGGCGTTTTTTATCTGCTGTATTTCTTCTTCTGAATAATACTGCGCATCAATGACAATGGTATTATATTCCTTAAGCTTATCAGTATGACCTTCAAGGCCAAGGAATACGCCATAGTCGTAATTTGGCTCAAAATCACTGCCACAGCTGCAAAGAAAGCATGTTGTCAATACTACTGCAGCGACTGAATATTTCATATTTAAATTAGCTTTAACACCAAATTTCAATCCTTTATTCCCCATATTCCGACATACAGAAAATCTTAAGAATTCTTCATAAAATCTTAAAGACTTTCATCAAAAAAAATGCTATCATTTCCTTCGGTTCACTTCTGAACCTTATCTATTATCTTCTGACAGCTCGTCAGTAACATTCATTAAGAAAGGCAATACATATGGCAATTGATAACAAAAACTACAAGGATACTGTCTTCAGGATGATATTTAACAACAAGCAATATCTACTGGATCTGTATAACGCAATTAACGGCACCAACTATAATAATCCCGAGGATCTGACTATTACAACCCTATCCGGAGAAACCTTTCTGAAGATGAAGAATGATCTGTCATTCATCATAAACTTTGAGCTCAATCTATATGAACATCAATCCACCACTTGTCCCAATATTCCGCTCAGAGATCTGTATTATCTATCAGCGACATTGAAAGAGATGATTCCTCATGAAAAGACGTTTATCGAGCAGCGGATCACAATTCCCACTCCCAGATTCTACATGTTTTATAACGGGATCACAAATATGGAAGACACGGTCACATACAGACTTTCTGAGATGTTTTCAAGACCTGTAGGAGATCCATCAATAGAACTGGTTGTAACAGCACTTAATGTAAATGAAGGTCACAACAAAGAAATAATGGAAGCCTGTAATGCCCTCAAAGGGTATTCCATTTTCGTTTCGAAGGTGCGAAAATATAATAAAGAGGCAATAAAAGAATATGATCTGACTCATAAAATGCCGCTTAAATTACTTGCAGATAAAAGAAAAATCACAAAATTTTTAGTGAAATCTGCAATCAACAGAGCCATCGATGAATGTATAGAAGAAGATGTCCTTCGTGATTTCTTCATTGAGAACAGAAAGGAAGTCGTTGAAATGGGTGCACACGAATACTCCTATGAGAAACATCTCCAATTTGAAAAAGAAGACAGTTATAACGATGGTTTTTCTAAAGGCTTTAATGATGGCTTTAATGATGGCTTTAGTGATGGCTTTAGTGATGGTGTTGATGCAGGTGTGCAAAATACAACAGAGCTTTTTTTATGGCTGAGGAATAACGGACGGCAGGGTGATATCTTGATTGCTCTTGACGATCCTGACTTTCTTACAACTCTCTTTACCGAATACAATGACAGTAAAAAGGCCGGAACACACTAATGTGTGCACCGGCTTTCTTTATCAGACTGTTATCTTCTCCCAGACAAGACCCTTTTCAGAAGTAAACTTTCTGCTTTCTTCCATCGGCATCGGTTTTCCGAAATAGTAGCCCTGAGCTCTCTCACAGCCTATTTCTTTAAGGAATTCAAAGTGTGTCTGAGTCTCAACTCCTTCGCATAAAGGAGATACTCCCATGGCCTTGGCTCCTTTTATGATATAGCCCATGATCTTACCGGTCTTTGGATTATTATCATAGCTGCGCAGAAATACCATGTCGAGTTTTAGTACATCAAAATTATAATTGGCTATGGTGTTCAGGGATGAATATCCGCTGCCAAAATCATCAATCCAGACATGGTATCCCATCTCTCTCATCTTATCGCACTGAGACCTTATATAGCCCTCATTCTCATTAAGGGCACTCTCAGTGATCTCAAGATCAAGCATCATTCTTGGTATATCATATTTATCCATAGTTTCTTCAACAATGCCAAAGATATCGCACAACTCAAAGTCCAGCCTTGAGATGTTTACAGAAATAGGAACAAGCTCTTTTCCCTCATCTCTCATCTGTATATAGTCCTTGCAGACACGCTTGATAACAAAAGTGTCCAATAGATGGATCAAATGAAACCGTTCGAGAGTGTCGATGAAATCACCGGGTGATAACATGCCCATATTAGGATCTATCCAGCGCACCAATGCCTCATAGCCGCAGATTTCTCCTGTTTTAACACGAATAACAGGCTGGTAAAAGACCTTTATGTATTCCTGCTCGATTGCCTCATCAATGTGGTCTATTACATACTGCTGCCTGCGCATATTCTCGCGAAGCATCTCATCGTATATGCAGTAATTAACATCATGTCTGTTTTTGATGCAGTTACATGCTAGTCTTGCATGGTCACAGGCAAGGCCTACCTCGGCGCGTCTGTCATCGAGGTAGTAAATGCCGGCTTTGATCCTGACCTTTTTGTTTACATCATCTGTCAGCAGCATAGCCCTGTAAACATGTTCAACCTTTTCGACCACACTCTCTCTTGAGCCGGTAGTACATACCACAAAGTGATCATCTGAGAATCTCGCACAGATTCCGCCGATATGGAAAGTTTCCCTGATCGCCTTGGCCAGATCACATAACAGCTCATCACCAAGTATAAATCCGTTTCTCTCATTAAAAAGCTTGAAATTGGGAATATCGAAATGAATAAAGGAAATATCTTCACGCCAGCTCTCATGAGAGTTCAAAAACATCTGCACCTTCTGGTAGAAAAATGACATGTTAAGAAGTCCCGTAAGATCATCCGTCTCCTGATTGGCAGAGAGGATTTCAGCCTCGGCGAAGGAATTGCGATTCTTGTTGAAGTATTCGTTCTGATCCACATCAACCACGTAGACATAGTAATAGCTTTTGCCGTCATCCCTGTGAAGAAGATGGCCAAAATCTTCCACGTAACGCTCGATTCCGTTTTTGGTCACAATACGGTAGCGGACATAGTCATGTTTCTTCTCCCCAAATATAGTCTGGGCCTGGATCTGATTTACAATCCTTTTGTAATCATCAGGATGCACCATTCCCTTGAAGGTTCCGCCTGTGAGCTGAATAAATTTGCCCATGTTCTCGCACTCATACATTTCCAGAACATTTGGCCCTGCGTACAGTACGCTCCCTATCTCAGTTGCCTCATAGATAAAAAAACCTCCCGGCAGACCTGTCGGAATAATACCATTCATACCGGCGTCATGAAATCTCTTTTCCATAAATCCACCTCGCTATTACGAACAAAAAGAAACAGGAAATCATTAATGGATACATTAAAATTTTATGATTAAATTGACACAGATGCAAGAAAATAATAAAACCGGAACGCAGCAAACTACACTGCATTCCGGTCTATCATAACTCGCAATATGATTTGATTCATGATTATTGTATTTTATTTATACGCATTTACTCATGCCCTTTTGGACTCACATCAATTAAGATGCCAGATATCTCTGTTATATTCCATGATGGTCCTGTCTGATGAGAAGTAACCTGCCTTGGCGATATTTGTAAGCATCATCTTCTTCCACTTATCGCGGTTCTCGTAATCTGCAAAGATCTCATCCTTCTTGGCGATGTAGCTCTCAAGATCAAGAAGTGTCATGAACCAGTCCTTGTTAAGGAGCTCGTCGTGGAGTCTCTTTAAGTTTTCCTTGTGGCCTACTTTAAGAACTTCCTTGCTCACGATGAAGTCTACAGCCTCTTTGATCACTTTGCTCTTCTTGTAGTAATCCTTGGAAACATAGTCAGCCTTCTTGTAGTGCTCGATAACTTCGTCTGCACTTGCGCCGAAGATATAGATATTATCATCGCCTACAAGCTCGTGAATCTCTACGTTTGCTCCGTCATCTGTACCAAGGGTTACGGCACCGTTAAGCATGAACTTCATGTTACCTGTTCCGGATGCTTCCTTGGATGCAAGAGAGATCTGCTCTGAAACATCACAGGCAGGGATAAGTCTCTCTGCGTAGCTTACGTTGTAGTTTTCTACCATGACAACCTTCATGTACTTGTTGACATCGGGATCGTTGTTGATGATCTCCTGAAGAACAAGAATGAGATGGATAATGTCTTTTGCAATAACATAAGCCGGAGCCGCCTTGGCACCAAAGATAAATGTAAGAGGTCTTGCAGGTTTCTTGCCGCCCTTGATCTCCAGGTATTTGTGAATGATGTAAAGAGCATTCATCTGCTGTCTCTTGTACTCATGAAGTCTCTTAACCTGAATATCAAAGATTGAATCAGGATCAACCTCTACGCCCTCGTGCTCCTTGAGGTAAGCTGCAAGCTCTTTCTTCTTGCCCATCTTGATCTCCTCGAGCTTATCCAGAACTTCTTCGTCATTAATGTGATCAAGGAGTTTCTCAAGCTTATTCGCATCCTTCTTAAAGCCGTCTCCGATTGTCTGTGAGAGGAAATCAGCCAGAGGATGGTTGCATGAAAGGAGCCATCTTCTGAAGGTGATACCATTGGTCTTATTGTTGAACTTCTCAGGATAGATCTTGTAGAACTCATGAAGCTCAGAGTCCTTAAGAATATCGGTGTGGATAGCTGCTACACCGTTGATTGAGAAGCCGTAGTGGATATCGATGAAGGCCATGTGTACTCTCTTGTCCTTGTCGATGATCTGTATCTTAGGTCTTCTCTTATATTTCTCGCGGATTCTCTTATCAAGCTCCTTGATATAAGGTACAAGCTGAGGAACAACCTTCTCAAGGTACTCAAGAGGCCATGTTTCAAGAGCCTCAGCAAGAATTGTGTGGTTTGTATAAGCGCAGGTCTTGCTTACAACATTGATGGCTTCATCCATTGAGAATGCCTTCTCCTCTACAAGGATCCTGATAAGCTCAGGGATGATCATGGTAGGATGAGTGTCGTTGATCTGAATAACCGCATGGTGATAAAGCTCGTGAAGGTCGTACTGGCGCTCCTTCTGTTCTCTTAAGATGAGCTGAGCTGCGTTTGATACAAGGAAATACTCCTGGTAGATACGAAGAAGATTTCCGTTCTCATCTGAATCATCGGGATACAGGAACAAAGTAAGGTTCTTATCAGTCTTGGTCTTATCAAAGTCGATGCCCTTCTTAACAAGACTCTCATCGATTGTCTCGATATCAAAGAGACGAAGCTTATTTACTCCTGTGTCGTAGCCTACAACGTTCATGTTATATAGACGTGATGTTACCTTCTTTTTGCCAAAAGACACTTCGAAGGTAGTGTCAGTCTTCTCAAGCCAGGACTGATCCTCGATCCAGTCGTTCTTCTCTGCGTACTGAAGATGATCCTTGAACACCTGCTTAAAGAGGCCGAAGTGATAGTTAAGTCCGATACCCTCTCCCGCAAGTCCCAGTGTTGCGATGGAATCAAGGAAGCATGCAGCAAGTCTGCCAAGTCCGCCGTTACCAAGAGATGGCTCAGGCTCGCACTCTTCAATAGCTGCAAGACTCTTGCCGTTCTTCTCAAGGATCTCCTTAACCCTGTCATAAACTCGTAAATTGATAAGATTGTTGGAAAGAAGCTTACCGATAAGGAACTCCATTGATATGTAGTAAACCTTCTTCTCTCCGTTGGAAACCTCTGCCACATCCATAAGACGTGTTGTCATCTCGAGAAGTACATAGTATGTCTCCTGATCTGACAGCTCCTTAAGGCCCTTTCCGAATTTCTCATCAGCGATGTCCTCAAGCTGTCCCTCAAGATTGGTTACAAGTACATCCCTTTGCATGTTTGTGTGCTTTGACATTGTGTATCTCCTCTCATATGAATCCCTAGTAATACTGTTTACAATATAACTATGGAAAACGTTTTCTCAAATTGACTTTCTAAGAATATCACAGGAAAGCGTTTTCCGCAAGTGCCTTCCCGAAATTTTTTTATACTGTACCAAGCTGCATCCTGTAATACTTCTCATACAGGCCGCCCTGCTTAATAAGTTCTTTGTGCTTACCTCTCTCTTTAATTCCGTCACCGTCAAGAACAATGATCTCATCGGCTCCGAGTATGGTAGAGAGTCTGTGGGCGATAGTAATTGTCGTTCTTCCCACGGAAAGCTTTTCAAGGCTCTCCTGAATATATCTCTCACTCTCGTTATCAAGAGCACTGGTAGCCTCATCCAGAATAAGTATAGGCGGGTTTTTCAGGAAAACTCTGGCTATAGCGATTCGCTGTTTCTGTCCACCGGATAGCCTTGCGCCTCTCTCACCGACCTCGGTATCAAATCCCTTTGGAAGGGTTTCAATGAACTCCAGAAGATCGGCATTTTTTGCCGCCTCCACGATCTCATCCATTGTCGCGCCTTCTTTGCCATAGGCAATGTTTTCTTTTACCGTACCATTAAAAAGATATACATCCTGCTGAACAATTCCGATGTATGACCTGAGTGACTTCTGGGTCACATCTCTTACATCGGTGCCGTCTATCATAACGCTTCCGCCCGTAACCTCATAGAACCTGGGAAGTAGCGAACAGAGCGTTGTCTTTCCACCGCCTGAAGGGCCGACAATAGCCACGTTCTTGCCGGCATCCACATGAAGGTCGACGTGATTAAGGACCGTCTCCTCTTTTTCATAGGAAAAAGACACATCCCTGTAATCGATAACGCCTTTGACGTCCGAAAGCTCTTTTGCATCAGGTCTGTCGACAATCGTGGGCATGGTATCCATTACCTCACAGAATCTCTCAAAGCCTGCCATACCCTTCTGAAGCTGCTCCGTAAATTCCACAAGAACATTTACAGGGTTTATGAAGATGTTGATATAAAGGGCATAGATTGCCAGATCCTCGCCTGTCATCTGTCCCTTTGCAATGAAATATCCACCTGCTACAAGGACAGTCACAAACATCATTCCTTCGAAGAAATTGTTCCCGGAAAAAAACAGCGCCATCTGCCTGTAGTTTGCCTTCTTTGAATCCAGGAATGCAGTATTTGAGCGGTCAAATTTCTTTTTCTCAATATCCTCTCCCGTAAAGGACTTAACAACTCTGATGCCTCCCAGAGTGTCCTGAAGAGAAGAATTGATACCGGCTATCTTCTTGCGGTTATCGGAAAAGGTAGCTCTCATGCGCTTGTTCTGAGTCACGGCAAATACAGCCATGCACGCCACAACAAAAACAAGACACATTGTCATTGGCACATTGATGCGCATCAGGAGTATGAACGATCCGATTATCTTGATTATGGAAATAAAAATGTTCTCCGGACCATGGTGGGCAAGCTCCGATATGTCAAAGAGGTCGGAGACAAGCTTACTCATCATCTCGCCGGTATTGTGTGTATCGTAGTATGAAAAAGAGAATGCCTCAAACCTGTCAAAAAGCTCCTCCCTCATTCCCGACTCGATCCTGGCTCCCATCATGTGCCCCTGATAGGTTACGTAATATCTGCACAGAAGCCTTACCACGTACATTGCTATAAGCAGGAATGCTATGATCCCAAGTCTGCTCATTATCACACTGCTCTCTTCCAGGAAAAGAGTGCTCCTTAGTATCCTCAGGAACTGAGGAAATGTAAGGTCTATGACTGAAAGAACGGATGCACACAGAAGATCCATTAAAAACACGCCAATATACGGCTTATAGTACGGTATAAATTTCCTTATCAGTTTCATTTTATTATATCCTCATATTTCATTCTCACGAGAGTATGAGGAAGGATGACCTCTCTTCCGGGCTGTCCCTGCATCAGGCGATTAAGTTCATCCAGGGCTTCTTCGGATATCTTTACAAAATCCTGTTTCACCGTATTCATCTGTTTCCCCACATACCCCATCAGTATTATTCCGTCAAATCCGCATACAGGGCGGAATATATCCATCTCTATGAGCGCTTTCATAGCTCCGATGGCCATCAGGTCGGATGCACATACCACGCAGTCCTGATTTTTGGCAAACTTCATTGTAATCTCACGGGCTTTAAGCTCTGAGAATTTACCGCTTCGTACCGTGAGCTTAAGGTTCTTTTCCCTGCAGAGCTTCCTGATGCCCTCCAGTCTCTGCGCCGTAACATAGCCATTTTCATCGCCGGAAATATAAAGAACCTTTTTACACTTGTTCTCTGTGATGGTCTTTTTGGCCACGTCGTACTGGGCCTGTACATTGTCCACGCTGATACATGATGTTGAATCTCCCGTCATAGGAGCGTCTACAACAACCATCTTAAAATGCTCACTCTTTATCAGCTTATGCACTACCTTATCTTTGGTTGTAAGGCCGTATACTATTATGCCCTTGATGCCCTGGGACTCAAAGTAGCTTGTAACCTCCTCCACATTCATGTCTTCAATCATTGACGTGAAAACTGTGATCACATCCAGCTGCAGTTCTTTTGCCCGATGAACCGCACCAGAGATATACTGCATGCTTATCTCATCACTGGCCTCAGTATTTAAATTGAATTTTATAAGGAGCGCCACTCTGCCGGTCTTTTTGGAAGAGAGACTCGCTGCTACCGCATTTGGCACAAAGCCTAATCTGTCAACCACTTCCATGACCTTGGTCCTGGTGTTCTCACTGACATTTGGATAATTGTTAAGAACCTTGGAGACTGTTGATATGGCTACTCCAGCCTCTCTGGCCACATCTTTGATCGAAACCATTCTATACCCCACTTGCCGGATTGTCTTTAAGATTGGCCTGGAAAGCGTTTTCCAAGCATAGTACTACTATATGACCTGCGGCGCTATTTGTCCATAAAATATCTATAAAAAAAGCAATCCGGCGCCATGTGATGGTATAATTATAACTATGAAAAAAATAAATCTTATCGCAATAACAATTATATTTGCGCTGTTACTCTCATCCTGCGAATCCACGCAGGTTGCAGGTGAAATAGGGACAAACACGGCAGCTCAAAAGCCTTCTTCATCCGCGTCCGTAGACGAGCCTTCGCCGGATGCCTATGGGCAGGGTTCTGTAATAGTGCGCCCCGACGACGGCAGAACCGTGGTTGGGATATCCATGCCCGACAAGTTACTCGAACGTTGGAATCACGACGGGATATTTTTGAAAGAGCATTTTGAAAAAGAGGGATGCGAAGTAGTTTTAAAGTATGCCAACAATCTGATTGACACCCAGATAAACGATATTCGTTCCATGATTGATGAAGGCGCGGACCTGCTTGTGATAACTGCTGTTGATGGTGCTGCACTTTCCTCTATTCTTGGCAAGGCCAAATCTCAGGGCATCAAAATAGTGGCTTATGACAGACTTCTGATGAACTCAGATGCAGTGGATTATTACGTGTCTTATGACAATTATAAGGTCGGGGTTTTGCAGGCCGAATATATCATAGCGGCTCTGGGACTTAAGGATTCAAAAGATTCTAAGAACATAGAATTTGTAACAGGTGATCCTGTAGATAACAACGCAAGATACTTTTATCAGGGCGCGGTCGACACCCTGTTTCCTTATCTGGAAAACGGTAAGCTTAAGGTGATTTCCAATCAGCAGGGCTTTTATGACACCTCGACAGCTCAGTGGTCCAGCGACATAGCACAACAGAGACTGCAGATCATCTTAAATTCATATTATCCTGAAAACGTCAGACTTGATGCTGTCCTGTGTGCCAACGACTCGACTGCCCTTGGTGCAACCAGGGCAATTGATTCAGATTATGCCGGCACCAACAAAGTGATAGTTACCGGTCAGGATGCCGATGTCCCCAATATTTACAACATTATTGAAGGAAAACAGAGTATGACAGTGTTCAAAGCCCTCAGGGATGAGTCGGTAGTTGCCGTTGCATTGGGGCTTGCACTCTTAGCAGACGATTCTCCCGATGGACAGCTTATAGCAAACTCAGGCTGGAACTTTGACTGCACCTATAACACAACTGATTACGACAACGGCAGCAAGGTTGTTCCCTCTTTTCTGCTAAGTCCTATTACCATAACAAAAGACAATTTGGAAAAAGAGCTCTTTGATACCGGATACTACTCAAGGAACCGCGCCGGACTAATTTACGCCGTTGAATAAAGTATAACCGTTGCGTCCTTTGCCCTTTGTAACATAGAGGGCTTTATCCGCGCACTCCAAAACATTTTCCGAGTCATCGGTATCAAGCGGATACATAGCACAGCCAATACTTACTGTAAGCTTCAAATCGCCCTTCGACGTATTGAAGGGCTTTTTTGTGCTCTCCAATATTTCTTCGCAGATCTTCCTTGCCTTCTGATGATCGGGTTTTGTAAAAAAGCCACAGAATTCATCCCCGCCAAGTCTTGCAAAGGTAAGATTCTTATCAGCAAGCTTCTTTAGTCTCTGTCCAACGCCAACTATAACCTCATCTCCGACATTATGGCCATATGTGTCATTGATATCCTTGAAGTGATCCACATCCAGCATAATAAGACCATAGTCCTGCGACTGTCCTATAGCCTGATTCATGTCCTCAATTACCTTCATTCTGTTAGGCATTCGGGTCAGGAAATCAGTTCTGAGCATCCTCTTTCTGTGTCTGCCTGTGTAATAGAGAATAGCTATCATAATTTCGAGCAGTATCAGTATTACAAACATCAGATTACTTATTGCCCGGTTTTCGCGATAGAATCTGGTAAAGTGCCAGTGCTCATTCAGAATCACAGAATCAGAAGGAAGCTGTGAATACTTGATCCCAAACTTATCCAGCACGCCCTGCTCAAAATATGTATCAGTCAGCGTATTTGTCTGTAGAGGGATGCTGTCTGCAGATTCTCCGTTCAAGATCCTTTTAGCTGTCTCTCCTGCTATTTTCCCGGCTTCGTAATTAGAATACGAAATTCCCCCAAAAACACCATGCTCTATGTTCGCAGATGACAGTCTGAAAATCGGTATTTGGGGAGCGTTATCACTTATAAAGTCAGCAGCATTTTGAAGAGAGTAATTATTCTTTTCACCATCTGTAGTGAAATCAAGGAAAAGGATAATGTCTTTTTCCCCAAGCTCCTTAAACACCTCTTTAAGGCCTTCTTCCGTGTAATAAGATGTGTTAACGATGTTGTACTGAAGATCCGGATGGTTCTCTCTAAATTTCATGAACTCTACATAATCACCCTGACCTGCGACCGACGAATCCAGCACCACCACCATATGGTATCTCTCCGGGAAAAGAGCTCTCATAAGGGCATAGTTTCCCTCAAAATCCGGGCTCTCTGCGATGCCTGTAGCATTTTTCATAGCCGCGGCAGTAACAGCCTCTGTCTTGTTGTTTATTCCCATGAAGACCATCGGAAGGTCCGGAAACATCACAGATCTGTTATTTATCGCATATCTGAGGGCAGTGTCGTCTGCCACCGCAATGAGGTCGTAATCTCTTGCAGAAAAGACCTTGTACTTAACATACTTGTCAAAATTCTGAATATCAATAGCTCCGTAGTATTTGTCTGAATCCATGAATTCATAGGTGATATCGGAATTGATGCCTTCCATTCCCTTTTTAAAACCCTCAAGCTGATCGGGAACAGTGGCGTTGGAATAACTGTAAGAAGATATAAAGAGAACTCGAAATTGCCGCTCTAAGCGCTCCTGTGCGTGAGCTTTAAACGCACAGGAGCCAATGATGAACATTGCTAAAATTGTAAATACAAAGCAGCGTTTTAGTTTTATCATAAAATACCTAAAAGGTCCGGCCCTACAGCCAGACCTTTTCGCTCATTTATTTAGCTACAACCTTTGTGCCTTTGTGCCTTACGATAGCACTGCATCCGCCATTCTTTATTGTTTCTTTGACGAATACATTCATGATGTCATTGTAGCCGGTCTTGCCTTCTTTGTTGAAGGAAGTCTCAAGAGACTCAAAATCGTTGCCTTCATAGACTATTGCCATAGAGTTGTTGTCAGAAGTCTTCATCAGGAAGAGGGTTTTCTCGCCACTCCTTACTGTGGTGTATTCATAGTCTTCTGAGGTCAGGAAGCTCTCAATATCCTCCACTGCTCCTTCCATTGCATCGGAAGCAGCATCCATATCCATAGGAACAGGAGTCTGATCAATTTCTTCTGTATCAATATCGATAACGGGAGCCTCCGCTGCAGGTTCTTCAATAGCAGGTATCTCTGCAGGCGCTTCTTCCGTTGTAGTATCTGTCATTTCTTCAGCTGCTGCCTGCTCAGCCGCAAGCATTGCTGCTGCCACAGGGTCAAGATCCGCAGCCTCAGGTACAGCTGTCTCATCAGTAGGGATCTCAGGTGCAGGAATTTCAGGTACTGGTATCTCCTCTGCAGGAACTTCAGGTACAGGTATTTCCTCTACAGGAGGTTCTGTAATTGCTTCTGCTTCGAAACCTGCCGCAAAAATCTCTGTCGGAGCCTCTGCTGCAGGTGCTTCTTCTAATGGTATATCGGCAGGAATATCTTCAGGCGCTGTTGCCGGGGCTGCCTCCGCTGCCATCATTGCTGCCATTACGGCATCCATCTCTGCAGGGGTCTCCTCTGCAGGTGCCTCCTCTATAACGGGTTCAGTGAGAGCATCAACTTCTGCATTTAAGATAGCATCGAGATTTTCACCTGCTGCCGCTTCCTCTGCCGCTGCTTCTGCAGGTATCTCAGTAGGCATCACTACAAGAATCTCGGGCTCAGAAGCAGGAACTTCCGCTGTCGGGGCCGCCTCAGCAGCCATCATTGCTGCCATTACGGCATCCATCTCTGCAGGGGCTTCTTCTGCCTGAGCTTCTGCTACAGGTACATCAGCCGGCATTTCTACCGGCGCTTCTGCTGCAGGTGCTGCCTCTGCTGCTGCCATTGCTGCCATCACAGCATCCATCTCTGCAGGGGCTTCTTCTGCCGGAGCTTCTGCTACAGGTACATCAGCTGGCATTTCTACCGGTGCTTCCGCTGCAGGTGCTGTCTCTGCTGCTGCCATTGCTGCCATCACGGCATCCATCTCTACAGGGGCTTCCGCTGGTGCTTCCTCTGCCGGAGCTGCTTCTGCCGGAGCTGCTTCTGCTTCCTGTGTCGCCGCTGCATCTGCCATCATGGCCGCCATTACAGGATCTATATCTGCCGGTGTTTCTGCTGGTGCAATATCCGCAGGCATTTCAGTAGCAGGTGTTTCCTCTGCCGCAGGTGCTGCCTCTGCTGCTGCCATTGCTGCCATCATTGCATCCATATCTGCCGGGGCCTCTGCTACAGGTGCCTCTGCTGCAGGGGCTGCTTCTGCTGCCTGAGCTGCAGCTGCATCTGCCATCATGGCCGCCATTACAGGATCTATATCTGTCGGCGCTTCTGACGCAGGTGCTGCCTCTCCTGCTGCCATTGCCGCCATCATTGCATCCATATCTACAGACGCTTCCGCTGGTGCTGCTTCTGCTGGTGCTGTCTCTGCCGGAATTTCTACCGGAGCCTCTGCTGCAGGCGTTGCCTCACCTGTTGCCATTGCTGCCATCATCGCATCCATATCTACAGGTGCTTCCGCTGCAGCTGCTTCTGCCGGAATTTCTACCGGTGCCTCTGCTGCCGGTGCTGCCTCTCCTGCTGCCATTGCTGCCATCATTGCATCAACATCTGTTGCAGTCTCAGCCGTTGCCATTGCTGCCATCATTGCATCAATATCAACCGGTTCTGCCGGTGCTTCTTCCGCAGGTGCTGTACCCGTATCAGCCATTGCTGCCATTGCGGCAGCCATAGCATCCGCTTCTGCTGCTTCTGCCGGGCTTGGAGTGTCAGCACCGGAGGCAGCCAGAATATCTTCAAGATTAGGAATATCTTCTATAGGTGCCTGCTCAGTAGTTTTCTTGCGCCCACGCTTAGGCTTTGCTGCTTCCTCAACGGGTGCAGCCTCTGCCTTGGCAGCTTCACTTGCTCCCATAGCCGCCAAAAGATCATCTACATTCGCAGTCGAAAGATCCTGTCCATTAAGAATATCCTGAGTGCTCATGCCATCCATGCTGATTCTCCTTTCATGTTAGTTCTACTGTCACCAGCAATTATATTTAAAAGCATTAATAGTCGGAATTACACACATATATTATCGCCCAAATTCGTCAGAAAACATAGTAAATTTTCTATAAATTCCGCTATATCGTATATTCTTAACTTCCAGTCATTTTACCACTCAAAATCAAAGCCCTGCTGAAATGCT
>CAMORK010000040.1 GCA_946623755.1 uncultured Butyrivibrio sp.
AAAGAGCCTTAGGCTTACGATCAAGGAGCTTCTCAAGGTCAAGGATCTTAGCAGCATCTCTAACCATCTTGTCGATGTCAGCCTTAGGAACCTTACGAAGCTTAAGTCCAAATGCCATGTTATCATAAACAGTCATGTGTGGATACAGAGCGTAGTTCTGGAATACCATCGCGATATCTCTGTCCTTAGGCTCTACGTCGTTAACTACTCTGTCACCGATCTTAAGTGTACCTGAAGAGATATCCTCAAGTCCTGCGATCATACGAAGTGTAGTTGACTTACCACATCCTGAAGGTCCTACGAAAATAATGAATTCTTTATCCTCAATGTTAAGGTTGAAGTCTTTAACAGCTTCGAAACCGTTAGGATAAACTTTAGTTACATGCTCAAGTGATAAACTTGCCATACCGATTAATCCTCCTATTTTGTATAAAGCTTTTTGCCTATGTAAAAAAGTATATATTCCCCCATGTTTATTGACTATTCACCAATTTCACAAATATTTTATTTTTCATTAGCCAATCTGCCAAGAAATCTTGTGAATAAAAGCTTCGGCTGAAATGTTGACGAAGAAAAGAAAATAACACTGTGCAATTTGTATATTGCTTTATTTTCAGAATGATAATATTCCTCTTCCTATTGTCTTGGACCTTTCCAGCGCTTTTTCAGCTGCAGAGAGGACGTCAGGCACATTTCTGCCGTTATCCGGATAAAGAGCAGCTCCTGCATTTGCTGTCACTTCCTTATCATCGTCAAAGAATCTTGAATCATGAAGGAAGAGCTGCATCTCATCAGTCTGTTTCCTGATGTCTTTCTGGTCATAAATATCCTTAAGGAAGATCATGAACTTGTCATCATCGTATCTGGAGACGATATCCGTAGCTCTAAATCGCCCATAAAGTGTTCTGGAGAATTCTTTTATCTTCTCGTCAGCAAAAGCATCTCCTCTGTTCTTCCGTGCACCCTGAATATCCGGCAACTGCAGCACAAACAGGATTCCTCTCTTGGTCCCCTCAGATTCTGCATACTTTATTATTTCTGCCACTGCAGATTCTTTGGTTAAAAGTCCGGACAATTCGTCCATATCCAGGGCCTCATATCTCTTCTTCCTTGCCCTCTTCTCAATCACATCGCTGAGATAATGCGAGAGCATCACCAGACCTATGAGGCCTACAGAGGCAATTATCAGTTTAAATGCCCCCGCACTGTAATCGTCCATTGTTTCATCCGTCATAGCCTTCATGGCATTCTCATCTATAAAAGCTACCACCCCTCCACTGGCGGAACTAAACGGCGACACAATGGCATAGCCATAGTCCGGAACATCCCCCATGTAAATGTTCTTCTGAGAAATGCTGAGTTTAATTGTATCTCTTGAAATGCCGGGAGGAATCTGCTCCCAAAAAGACGCTTCCTCGCTAAAGGCTTCCGGTTTATCATCTCTGCCATCCGCGAGAATATCTCCGTTTAGAGTGACCACTGCACATTTATCCAGAATAAAATGCTCTCTAACCAGCTGATCAGTTAATGTATCGATTGGAAGAGTGGCAACAAGAAATCCACTGTCCCTGTTTTCAAACTTTACTCCCGACACTATAAGGCACTCGGTGTTTCTTGCATTTTCACTGCTGTCGGGAAGAACCATTCCGGTTCCGCCTTTGGAATACTCTGAAGTAATTACAGAAAAATATTCCTTGTTTCCTATCGAGATATCTTTTCCCAAATAATCATAGCCATTACCGTCAGTATCACAGACAAAGGTATAGATTATTTCAGTTTCATCTACAATATCCTTAAGAAGAACTTTGATCTGATTATCATTGTAGTTCATGGCATAAAGAGACATAGCTCTGCCGGACATGGTCATGGCGGAAATGGCATCGCTCATCACAATGTCCTTATCTCGAACCTCTTCACTGATGGCAAGAGCCATCGCCGTAAGTTTGGCTGAAGCTGCGCGTCTATAGATGATGTCTTTATACACGCTCAGTATGATGACTACCGCTATAAGATATATAGTAATCGGAATAAGCCATCTCAGATGAGATATCTTCATACCCACCTCTCTTAATCAGTACTTTCTTCGTCATCTATCTTCTTTATTGCATTTTCAAGTTCCTGTTCTTCTGTCAGAACTTCTTCCTTTGGTTCAAACTTCTTGAATATATCGTTGTAAAGGGCCGCACACATATACCCAGGTCCTGCAATTCCTACAAGAATAAGGATAGGTACAACCTTGAGTTCAAAGAAATAAAGGAAAAGAATCGGCATCAGTGTAACGATAGCCATGGCGAAAGTCCTTGGAAGCGCCATGATTGAAACCAGGAAAGAATTCTTGATGGTTCCCGTTATCTTGTTTTCGAATTTGGACTGAAGAGGGAAAATGTAAAGTGCTGCAAAGAATAGTACAATAGCTACCGCCACAGTTACATATTTGAGGATCTGATTCTGTCCCCTCATCAGCAGGAAGTCAATTACGATAATTCCACCGGCTGCAAACTGAATGATCTGAAGGATCATACTCTGAACAAAGTTCTCTTTAAAAGATTTAAAGAAGGTCTTTGTAATATAGCTCTCTTCTTCTCTGACTATCTTAAGCAGTACAAAATGCATGGCCGTAAGCGCAGGTCCAACAGGAATAGAAGCCACAATACCAACAAGCCATGCCCAGAAAACATAACTGATCACGACCCCCTGAGAAGCTGCCGCCTGTTCATCAAAAGCAATGGCTCCCAGCATAAGATACTGCTGCACTATCAGTGGGATTGAGAATATCAAAACCAGAATATTGAGCCACATTACATCCGCAAACTTATTTAATCCCCTGATCAAAGGGCTGTCCAAATCAAAAAATTTACCCATTACAAAAATCCTTTTCTTAATTATTTAATACCAGTTCCATAGGCGTAAACCTGATGCCATCGGCCTCAGTCTCGCCCTGTAAATCCTTAAATCCCTTTTTGTGATAGAAATCCACCGCATAGGGAGAAGAATTAACAGTCAGCCTGTCTATGCCCTCTTCCAAAACAGCATATCGGCGCACAAATGCAAGAAGGGCACTGGCCACTCCGTGCTTGTGATATTTTTCGTCCACAAACAAAAGAGAGATATGCTTCTTTTCACGCAAAGAAAGCATACCTACACATCTGTCTTTGTCCGTGGCAACAAACAGCTGATAATGTCCTGCCACAAACATTTTTCTCAGCATATCATCATTAACAAATTTATAGAAATTCTCTATTCCCTCTTGAGAATAGTCAGGGGCGTCAAACCTTACAAAGGTATCCCATGCAAGCTTCATCGCCCCATCCCAATCAGAATGGTAAGCACACCTTACCATTATTTTTGATGTATCAATTTCCTGCTGCACTGTCGACTACTTTCTTGATCCACTCGTACTGATCAGCATATACCTGCTCTCTTCCGATCTCCTGCTGAAGCTCATGGCGCAGGCCATCATAAAGCTTGATATCAACATTCTTGATCTGAAGATCGTTCTTGTAAATATTATAGAGTTTCTCAGGTCCCTCGCCGTAGTTGCCTACAGGATCCTCTTTACCGGCTGTGATAAGGATAGGAAGATCCTTGGGGATATCCTCCATCTTGTCGGTATCCTGAACTCTCTTAAGAAGTTCAGCCATAGTCTTGAATCCGTTTAAAGTAAACACGAAGTTACATGCCGGATCAGCTGCGTACTTATCTACGCTTGCCTCGTTGTGTGAAAGCCAGTCAAAATTGGTTCTTGGGTTAGGAATCTTCTTGAGATAGCCCTTGAACGCCATGTTGTTAACCATAGTGCTGCGATATTTCTCGCCCATAACAACCTGAAGGAAGTTTACAAGTCCGCCAAGGCTCTTTATTGTTCCGCCCGGCATGAAAGCTGTTCCCTGAATGATGGCACCCTTAATACCTGTTCCGTATCTGGTGATGTACTCTCTGGCAACAAATGATCCAAAGCTATGACCAAGTATAAAGCATGGAATTCCGGGAAAATCTTCCTGGGTCATCTTTTTAAGTCTGTGAGCATCACGAACAAGAACGGTAGCAGGATCGTTCTTGCAGAAGTAACCATAGGTACCCCTCTCGCCGACAGATCCGCCGTGTCCAAGGTGGTCATTACCTATTACGATAATACCTTTCTCAGCCAGGAAGTTTGCAAACTCGTCATAGCGGTCAATGTATTCCTGCATTCCATGGATGATCTGCAAAATAGCAACAGGTTCACCCTCCGGAATCCATCTAATCGCATGAAGCATAGTCTGTCTGTCTCTTGATTTGTAAGTCAATTCCTCTTTGCGTACCATTTGGAGTTCCTCCCCATAAGAATAGTTTATATATATATAATACTACAGATTGTTACGCTTAGGTCTATTAAATTAGCATATCTCGGCGCCTGCAGGCATATCCTTCTCAGGAGTCATAAGAGCAAGGTTTCCTTCTGCATCCTCTGCACAAAGGAGCATTCCCTCTGAAAGCACTCCGGCCAGCTTGGCAGGCTTTAAGTTAACGAGTACCATTACCTTCTTGCCAACCATCTCCTCAGGTGAATAGAACTTCCTGATTCCTGATACTATCTGCTTAACCTGACTTCCTATCTTAACCTGTGAGCAGAGAAGCTTCTTGGAATTCTCAACCGCTTCACACTTTATGATCTCTCCAACCTGGAACTGCATTGCTCCGAACTGGTCAAAAGAAATCTCGTCTTTGGCAGGGATATCAATAGTTGCCTTCTCATCAGATCCGCCCTCAGCAGGAGCAGCCTCTTTTGCGGGAGCTGGTGCAAGTCCTGCCTTGGCAAGGTTAATAGCAGCCTTCTTCTGAGATTCCTCGAAATCTGCCTTCTGCTTCTTGGTGATCTCAGCTGCCTTCTCAAGGATATCCTTTAAATCTTTTCTTGCAAACAGCATCTCAGGAGCCTCTGAAACCCTGGTTCCGTTTGGAAGCTTACCAAACTCAGAAAGAGTATCAAAGTCTCTCTCAGGTGCTGAAAGCTGCTCTCTGATCTTCTGAGCTGTCTCAGGCATATACGGATCAAGGAGTGCTGCACCGATGGAAATGGATTCAACAAGGTTATAAAGAACTGTTGAAAGTCTGTCCTTCTTGGCCTCATCCTTACCAAGGATCCATGGCTCAGTCTCATCAATGTATTTATTGCATCTCTTGAACAGAGCAAAAATCTCAGTGAGGGCATCAGCCACACGAAGCTCATCCATCTTGGCTTCTACCTTGTCATAGCATGATGTAACAACTGCCTTGAGATCATCATCCACAGCCTCTTTTACACCTTTATCAGCTACAACTCCGCCAAGATACTTGTTGCTCATAGCGATGGTTCTGTTCACAAGGTTGCCGAGTGTATTAGCAAGATCGGAGTTATATCTCTCAACCAGAAGCTCCCATGTAATAACACCGTCATTATCAAAAGGCATCTCGTGAAGGACAAAGTACCTGACAGGATCAACGCCGAAGAGACTTACAAGGTCATCTGCGTAAATAACGTTGCCCTTGGACTTACTCATCTTCTCTCCGCCCTGAAGGAGCCATGGATGTCCAAAGATCTGCTTTGGAAGAGGCTCGCCAAGTGCATATAAGAAGATTGGCCAGTAAATTGTATGGAATCTGATTATGTCTTTTCCTATAAGATGAAGATCTGCAGGCCAGTATTTCTTGTAAAGGTCTGAGCTGTTACCATCTGCATCATATCCGATACCGGTAATGTAGTTGGTAAGTGCATCAAGCCATACATAAACAACATGCTTGTCATCGAAATCTACAGGTATTCCCCATTTAAAAGAGGTTCTTGATACGCACAGATCCTGAAGTCCCGGAAGAAGGAAGTTGTTCATCATCTCATTCTTTCTTGCTACAGGCTGTATAAACTCAGGATGCGTGTTGATATGCTCGATAAGCTTGTCGGCATATTTGCTCATCTTGAAGAAATAAGCTTCCTCCTCAGCGGGATGAACAGGGCCGCCGCACTCAGGGCATTTGCCGTCTACAAGCTGGGACTCTGTATAGAAAGCCTCACACTCTGTACAGTACATTCCCTTGTAAGAGCCCTTGTAAATATCGCCCTGATCGTAAAACTTTTTGAATATCTTCTGAACCTGCTTAACGTGGTCCTCATCAGTTGTTCTGATGAATTTGTCATAAGATGTATCCATGAGGTTCCAGAGACCTTTGATAGTATCGGATACCTGATCGACAAATTCCTTGGGACTGCTGCATCCGGCCTCAATGGCTCTTGTCTCTATCTTCTGACCGTGCTCATCGGAACCTGTCTGGAAGAATACATCAAATCCGTCTCTTCTCTTATATCTTGCAATTGCATCGGCAAGAACTATTTCATAGCTGTTTCCGATATGAGGCTTGCCGGAAGTATAGGCAATTGCTGTTGTTATATAGTATTTCCCTTTATTCTGCATTGTTAATCACCTTCCTAATTTATTACCAGCATAAAAGCTCGTAACCTGTCTCAGTCACAAGCAGCTCAACCTCCCACTGTGCAGAGGGCTTTAAGTCTGCTGTATAGACAGTCCAGTCATTTTCTTCATCAACGAATATCTCATTGCCACCCATATTGACCATAGGCTCAATGGTAAATACCATACCGGGTACCATCAGCATTCCTGTGCCGGGCTTACTTACAAAGCTTACCCATGGCTCTTCGTGGAAATCGTTGCCACAGCCGTGACCTCCGATCTCTCTGACTACGGTGTATCCGTTCTTAAGAGCGTGCTGATGTACTGCATTGCCCATATCTCCAATAGGTGTCCATGGGATAACTGCCTTAAGACCTTCCTCAAGGCACTCTTTGGTCACATCGACGAGACGCTTCTTCTCGGGGGAAACTTCGCCGATGCAGAACATTCGTGAAGAATCCGAATAATAACCGTCAAGGATAGTGGAGCAGTCGACGTTTATTATATCCCCTTCTCTCAGAATAATGTCTTCGGAAGGAATACCGTGACATACTTCTTCGTTAATAGATGTACACACACTCTTTGGAAATCCCTGATATCCGAGATCTGCCGGAATACCTCCCATCTTGGTGGTGGTATTGTAGACTATATCATCGATCTCCTGTGTGGACATACCGGCGTGAATCTTCTCACCGATCTCATCCAGGACAGCCATGTTAATGACCGCACTCTTCTTAATACCCTCGATATCCTTCTCGGTTTTAAGAAGATCTCTGCTGGGTACTATCATGCCCTGGTGCTCGAAGTTTATTATCTTGTCATCAAATGCAGCATGGCAGTTTTTGTATTTTTTACCGCTGCCACACCAGCAAGTATCGTTTCTGTCTAATCTTTTGTACATAAGTTACCTTCTTTTATCGATAATTACACAAATATAGTATGCCTTCAAAAGCTTTTAGAGTCAAGGGAGTGCGTCTGTGGGGACGTTGGCTCACATCCTGCATGAGAACTTACTGTTAACAATATCCCCGACAGGACTGTTTCTTCTGATAAAATCAATCAATAAATCCGGCATTTCATCTGAGTAACTCTTCACAGTAGGACTCTTTCCGATGCACTCATAGCCGCCTGTACCGGTTGCCCTGTAGTTACTGGTGACAAGAGTGTACTGCTCATCATCGAAGAGTTCACTTCCATCAAGCTTTCTCAGTGTGACAACCCTGTCTCCCACAGGCCTTGTCAGATCAAACTCATACTCAAGCCCGCCGTAGAAGTCATAGTTGTAGTGTTCAACCTTAGGCTGAAGGAACACTTTGGAGATGCTGACTTCACCTGTTTCCTCATCATAATCAAAGTACTCAGCGCATCTCTCCAGAGCCTCTTTTAGTACCGCCCTGGTGACACCCTTAACCTCAACAGTGTTTGCAAACTGATAAATACCAAGCACATCCCTGACGGTAATCTCCTTCTTAAGTCCAAGGGGATCATTCGATAATGAGGTGCATGAGAAATCTGCGCCTGTATATTCAAGCTCAACCTGGTTAAATATAGATGCAACCTTGCTTCCGTGAAGAGCAGCATAGAGCTTATCCTCAGGAAGGATCTCTTTTTCAAGACACCCGATGGGTATATCCAGCCATTTATCCAGTTTAAGGCTAAGTTCATCCATAAAAGCATGCTCAGCCTTGATCTTGCTGTAAGCCTCTCCCGGCTCGCCAACAGGAACCAGCGCAGATGTAATGTTCCAGGCACCATCTCCTCTTACAGCCTCTATTTCGCAGTACTTCCTTGCCTTGTCCGGAGGCTGTACGCCATAGGTTCCGTCTATTACTACTCCCTCAACAGCCATGTGCTGATGTCCGGTGAGCAGGATGTCGAAATCCATTTCCCTTGCAATCCTGCAGGCTTCATTCTCCCTTGTATCTGAGAGCTTCTTGCCTGTCAAAAGATCTTCTTCAAACCCTCCATGGTAGATGCAGACTGTGATATCGCACTTACCTTTAAGTTCTTCAAGTTCCATCTTAAGGCACTCAACAGGGTCTTTTACCTCAAGCTCAGACAGGTTTTCCTTCTGCTCCCAGACATTGACATATCCGGTGACTGCACCGGTTATTCCTACTCTTGTGCCGTCCTCAAGAACATGGATGACGTTTTTCTTAATGCCAAGGGCACCTCTTTTATCCACCACATTGGCACATATAAGAGTTGCCTTCATAGCTGATACATAGTCCAGAATAGCATCGTATCCGAAGTTGAAGTCATGATTACCAAGCGTGTAGTAATCAAGCCCCATCTCATTAAAGCCCTCTGCCATAGGGTGGAAATCATACTCGTTTCTGTGCTCAAGATAGTAAGAAATGAGCGGTGTTCCCTGAAGTGAATCGCCTCCGTCTATGACAAGAGTGTTACCGTCCTTTTCAATTTGCGCGGCAACACAAAAAAGCCCCGTGTTCTCGGGGCGATTCTGTGCATAGTTTATCGGATATAAGCTTCCGTGAGTATCTGATGTAAAAATGATACGCATATATTATCCTCTTGTAAGTTTTACTCTGATCCTGGTTGATATGAACTCAATGATAAGGATAAGGACAATGAGTCCCGCCAAAAGAGCTCCTGCCTCATTCCATCTGTAGGAGTTCATTGCAAAGATAAGCGGAGCACCAAATCCACCGGCGCCAACCATACCAAGGATTGTAGCATCACGAAGGTTGATATCGAATCTGTATATAGCTGTTGATGCAAAGTTCGGCATAAGCTGTGGAAGAATTCCGTAGCGGATCTTCTGCCAGGTGTTACAGCCTGCTGCATCAAGGGATTCGATGACGCGGGTATCAAGGTCCTCAATTGCCTCAATGTACATCTTACTTATCATACCTATTGAGCATACACCCATAGTAAGCAGACCTGCAAAGGCTCCGGGGCCTGTTACACGGATGAACATAAGACCGTAAACAAAGGCCGGAATTGTACGGGCTGCCATGATGATAAGTCTTCCTGCAAATGCAATCGGAAGAGGAGTTAAGTTTGATGCCGAAATAAATGCCAGCGGGATTGAAATGATAGCTCCCACTATTGTACCCAAGAATGCGATACAAACAGTCTCAAGCATCAGGTAAGGAACTCCCTTTGTTGAAAAATCAAATAAAAAGCTAAGGTCAGGATGGAAGATTCCTGATAAAACGTTAAGCGCAATCTGTCCTCCGTCCTGTGTGGATCCGCTGGTTTCAACAGCACTGCCGCTCCAGATAAGGAGTCCCACAACAATCACGGCAGTTATCATATTGTAAACCCAGTCCTTTGGTCTTTTGTCATATGCCTCTTGTATTTTCTGATTCATTTTGCTACCTCCGCCTTCAGACGAGCTTCTTACGAAGCATACGGCTGACAGACTCTATGATGAAGACTGTCACAAAAAGTGCCACAAGGATCATTCCCACACTCGGGTACTCTCTCCAGCTGATCTTCTCGTTAAGGATAAGGCCGATACCGCCGGCTCCTACATAACCAAGAACCGCTGCATATCTTACGTTACCCTCAAAGTTGAACAGACAGTTTGAGAGATAGAACGGAAGAACCTGCGGAACGATTGCTGAAATGAAAGCCTCAGATCTTGTAGCTCCCATTGCCTGCATGGCTTCAAACGCTCCCATATCAACAGTCTCGATCTCCTCGTAGGTAAGCTTTCCAATGTATCCAAAAGAGAAAACTGCTATAGCAACAGTACCTGCCAGAGTTCCAAGTCCGAAAACAAGCGTTGCAACAAGGGCAATTACAATAGTAGGCAGTGTTCTGATAAGAGAGAACATGACTCTCATCACTGAAACCACGATCTTACTTGGGCACACATTGGTGCTGGCAAGCATTGCAAACGGTACGGACAAAAGAGCTCCTACCACCGATCCAAGCAGTGACATCTTGACGGTGTCAAAAAGAGGTTCCCATATCTTGGGCATGTAGTCAGTCTTAGGCGGGAACATCTCTCCCAGGATAACAAAAAACTGTCCTATCCTGTCTACCAAAACCTCCATATCAAATCCTGTTATCTTAACCGAAAGCACACACATTGCAAGAACAAGGATAGCATAGATAGGTGCTCTTGATGCCTTCTTGTATGCCTTTTTGCCATTGGGAAGAACGTATTCTTTCGGCTTAAAAATCTTGTCATAAAAAGTAAGATTCACCTAAATCACCCCTCTTCCTGAATATTGCCTTCGCGGTCAACCTTTCCAACATAGATAGAGTCAAGTACCTTATCCCACTCTGTACCCTTTGCAGGCCCGTCAAAGACAATCTTGCCTTCTCTGATACCGATTACTCTGTTGGCATATTTAAGAGCAAGGTCTATATGGTGGATGTTAATGAGAATTGTGATGTTCATATCCTCATTGATCCTCTTGAAGTCTCCCATAACCTGATTGGCTGTTACGGGATCAAGAGCTGCAACAGGCTCATCTGCAAGGATGATCTGTGGATTCTGGGCAAGAGTTCTTGCAAGAGCAACTCTCTGCTGCTGTCCGCCTGAAAGCTGGTCAGCACGAACAAAAGCCTTGTCAAGAATTCCGACCTTATCAAGGCACTCAAGGGCTTTGATCTTTTCCTCTTTGGTATAGATTCCGAATGCAGATCTGTACCATGGCATATCAGGAACAAAGGCTGTAAGTACATTCTTTATAACAGTTGTACGTGTGATCAAGTTGAAGGACTGGAATATCATTCCTATCTTTCTTCTGAATCTCCTGAGAGTCTTGCCGGAAAGACTCATGACATCAACACCATCCACGGTGAGTTTACCACTGGTTACATCGTGCATCCTGTTGATGGTACGAATAAGTGTAGACTTACCGGCTCCGGACAAACCGATGATAGCAACAAATTCTCCCTGCTCGATCTCGAGGTTGATATCTTTTAGTCCTTCGAAACCATTGGGGTATACTTTTCCTACGTTTTCAAACTTGATCATTTCTTTTCTCCTGAATTGTCGTAAAAAAAGGGAAGACATATTATCTCCCCATTTATTTTCCCCGTGATATACGGATTGCTCCTCTTCGTTCCCGCAATCCTGCATACATTCGGAATCCGCACTATCGTGCTACTTCCTCATGTATGTTCGGTCTTCAAGGTCATCAGGCAGTACATGCAAGCATGCTGCCTGATGACTTTGAATCCCTATATCACTCATATCACTGCATAGACTTAATAAGCTCCTGAGCAGCTCTCTCTGACTCGTAGTCCTCAGCCTTAGCCTCAACATAACCGTTGTGGTTGTAGATTGAGATAACTTCCTTACCTGCATCTGTGTTTCCGATGTTGATAAATGCCTGTGTGAGAGCAGCCTTGAAGGCATCATCCATAACCTTTGATGTCTTGCTTACGCTGATTGTATCGTTGTAGATACCGTCTGTAACACCGATAACATTTGTCTCATCCCAGATAGAAGCTGTTCTGCCGAACTCTGATGTCCACTTCTCTTCGTTGTCACGTCTTGCGTCTGCATAGCAGCAAAGAACGTCGATCTGGCCTGAAGCAAGTCTTGCAAAAGCGTTACCGTAAGAATCAGCCTGTACAGCATGTGTAAGGTCTGTGATGTGCTTCTCATAGTTCTCCTGAAGCCAGAGTGAAGGATAGATATATCCAGCAGAAGATGAAGAGTTCATAACGCTCCAGTTAAGACCATCAAGATCTTCCCATGTTACTTCCTCACCATTGTTAACCTTCTCAGCGATAGCCTGACCAGCCTCTGAAGGTCCTGCGATGATAAGTCCGCGGTAGAATGTTACCTGCTCCTCTGTAGGCTCTGTAGGCTTGTTATCGTTCCAAGTCTTAGCATCAGGGCTCTCGATTGAAAGACCGTCTCTTGTAGCTGTAAGAATAACATCGCAGCCATCCTCATAAAGTACATAAGTACCACCGGGGATAAGTCCTACATCGATAGTACCAGCTGAAAGGCCCTCACCTACAGCCTCGTAACTTGTTCCAACTGTAATGTCAACTTCGCCAACTTCATAGCCAAGTCCTGCAAGCTCTGTTGTAAGGAGCTCCTTAAGTGGCTCTGTAGCTGTAACGATCTCATCAGGATCACGTGAAGGTACGAAACCGATTGTAAGCTTGTCAACCTTTACGTTTTCAGCTGCAGCGGGAGCGACCTCAGTTGTCTCTGCCTGCTCAGTTGTCTCTGCAGTTTCTGTTGCAGCAGGTGTCTCTGCTGTCTCTGTTGATGCAGAATTGCCGCATCCTGCAAGCATTGTCACACATGAAATGCCTGCGATCATCATTGCGAAAAATCTCTTCATAATTCCTCCTGCCTTTAAAAGGCGTCATCAAAATTTACCGCAAAAAAATACCCACGTGAATTACACATGGGTACTCCTTGCTAATTACACGACAAAAGTTTAAGTTATACTTTATCTTTTGTCAATGAATTCTTAAATTTCTGTAATCCTGTTTTTATACATAATATGTCAGAGTCTGGATAGAATGTGCTTTGACAATTATTTTTACTGAAGATTCTCCCTCGGCAACATTAACTGCCGTGTCCACATCGGACTCACTAAGGAGAATAACGACTCTTTCGCCGTCCGGATTAATAAATCCCACAGTCTTGATCCTGTCTGTGTAACAGGAAGTCCAGATCAGTCTGGCACCCTCTTTTATATATCTTGAAAAATGACCAATATAATAGTAGGAGAGTTTCTTTTCATAATCATCTCCCGCCTCGTTTGCCTTTATCGGTGCATCACAGAAATTACCCACGTGATTTGGTCCGCCCTTAAAGTCCACCATCAGATTCCAGTCAAAGATAGCAGTTATGCCATTCTTCAGATTGCCCAGCATCTGGTGCGCGTACATTTCTGCATTGTGAATGTCACCTTCTCCGGCAAATCTTGAATACTCAACACATCCTTCGGTAAAGAAAATCTCTTTTTCCGGGAAGTGCTTTCTGATAAGTCCCAGGTTCTCGAAATGATCTCCTGTATACCAGTGAACAGCGCAGCCAAAGATATACTTGTCGGCTCCGTCTTTGTTCATTATATCTTTGAATCTCTTGTAGCTTACTTCCTTGTTGTGATCCCAGACAAGTATTCTGGTATCTTCAAGCATTCCTGCCTTCTCAAGCGCAGGTCCCAGGAAGTCTACTGCAAAGTCCGCTTCCTGCTCGGCTGTATATCTGCAGGAATCCCATGTCTGTGTCGCATTGGGCTCGTTCTGTATAGAGGTAAAAGAGATCTCGAGTCCCCTCTTCTTGTACTCCTGTATGAATCTTACGAAATAATCTGCCCACAGCTGTCTGTACTCAGGTTTAAGCTCTCCGCCGTGATTCATCTCTCCGTTGGTCTTCATAAAAGGCGGTGGAGACCAGGGCGCCATCATGAGAACCAGAGGTTTTCCCAGCTCTTTTTCAGCTGCCTTTATCATAGGGATGATCTCTTTTTCATCATGCTCTATGTTAAAGCTCTTAAGGCTTTCATCACCCTCATCAATGTAGGTATAATTGCCCAGAGCAAAATCACAGCTGTTCATATGGATACGCCCAATGTTGTATCTAAGGCCATCTGCCCCGAATATATCGGAAATGAGTCTACTGCGAGCCTCCTTATTTAGGCCGCTGTATGTATGCGCTGCTGCCTCAGTAAAAGCGCCTCCAAATCCGCGTATAGTGGTCTCCTGTTCCTCAGGAAAAACCACCAGGGCTTTCATCTCACCGGCAGGGCCTGCATCCTCTAAGGAAGTGCAGCTCCAGTACTTGCCACCGGCAAAATGGGTCTCAATTGCTGTTATATTCTTCATCATAAATCCTTTGCTATTGTAGAATCGCGCGGGATTATCCTTCCGTTTAAGGTTATCAGTCTTCCTTCCTCTCCGCCTATCATGCGGATCAGTTGTTCCACTGCTATGATGCCCTGTTTTTCAAAGAATGTTCTGATGGTGGTGACAGATGGGCTGACAAGTCTTGTAAGCTCAATGTCATCGCATCCCATGACGTTTACCTGCTCCGGTACCTTTACTCCGCTGTCCCTGAGAGCCTCGAGCACACCGATAGCACTAAGATCGTTAGCTGCAAAGATTGCATCCGGAAGCTCTTTTCCCGAATCGATGAATTTGATAACTGAGTTATACGCTGCAAGTCTCTCGAACTTACCGGGAAGGATATAATCGTCTTCAACCACAATTCCTGCGCGCTTTAAAGCCTCAAAAAATCCGCTCCGGCGCTCATGATTATCGTAGTTATCCTCTTCACCTTCTATATACATGAATCTCTTATGGCCAAGCTCAAGTAAAAACTTCGCAGCCTGTTCGCCTCCGTTGCGTGAGTCAAACACTACACTTGAAGACTTTTCTCCCACAAGGATCCTGTCAATATATACCGTTGGAATCTGCTGATTCTTGAGGATTTCTTCCTGAGCGGGTCCGATAGCCGAATTCAGTATTATAGCCCCGTCAACTCTGTGCCCCAGTATATTTGTCATAATATGCGAAGGGTCAGAGCTTAAAAAAATCTCAAGTTCATATCCGCCTTCTACGCAGGCTCTGTAAATTGAATCGGAAAGCTCACCGTAGTATGGTCCTCTTATGGCTCCAAGGAACAGTCCAAGAACGCCTGTAGCCTGTGCCTTCAGATTTCTTCCGTTGAGGTTGGGCGTATAGTTAAGTCTTCTTGCCACCTCAAGGACTCTCTCCTTGGTGTCGGGGTGAAGAACATTCACATTATTAAGGGCATTTGAAACAGTAGAGATTGATACTCCCGCTTCTCTTGCCACATCTTTTATTGTTATCTTTTTGTTAACGTTTTCCCTTTTTGCCAAGGTCTGATCCTCTTTTCCTTCATTCAATTCGCTGTTTCTGCATTCAGCAGAGGGCAAAAACGTTTTTCACCCTCTGCTATTATAACATATCAAACTCAGGTCAAGAGATGATCGCCCTGATTAGTTGTAGTTATACTCCTCGCAATATGCCTTCCACTGCTTGGTGTATTCTTCACGGCACTTATCAATGCCGGCCTCAGTCATCTTGTTTCTGAACTCTTCTACTGCTGCATCAACATCATCAACAAGTCCTGCCTCAAGTGGAGCGAGGTACTGTCTCATTACGTTGCTGACTGCTGATCTCTCAGCGCTGTAAGAATCATAGTTCTCTGAGAATCCATCATAGATGTTTACGTTAGGGAACTTTGTCTTTTCGCCAAGTGCTGCGTACTTGTCAAACATTTCCTGAAGCTTAACATCTGTCTTCTGAGGAAGCTTTGTATCGCCGTTTCTGAGGTTCCATGTGTTGAATCCTTCGTAAGGGAATGTTACTGTCTCGCCTGCTTCTTCCTGAAGGTTCTTGTAGATACCATCTGCTACGTCATAGTGTGTTCCCTTGATACCGTACTGAACGATAGAGTTGATCTCATCATCGCAGAGCATAGCCTGAAGTACAAGAAGTGCTCTCTCAGGATCCTTGCAACCTCTTACGATTGCTGTTCCGTTCTGTGTTGCGTGTCCGGGATAGATAACTCCGTTTGTCTCGCCGTATGCTACATAAGCTGACTCCCAGCCCTGTCCTGCATTCTCAAAATCAGCGATAGCTGTGATCTGCTTGTTGGGGTTCTGACCTGCAACTTCTGCTACGCAAAGACCGTTCTTGTATGCATCAGAGTTGTTTGTATCAGAAAGTGCACTCTTTGACCAGAATCCAAGATCTGCCCACTTCTTCATGAGCTTCATATCGTCTACGAAATCATCTGAGTACCAGTAGTCATAAACATCTGAAGGTGTGTCATAGTTTGCTGCAAGACCATAGTCAAGGCCGTTGTTGGCAACCCAGTTGTACTTGAAGTTAAGTGCCCATGCTGCATCGAAACCTGTCTTAAGGCCCTGGCTCTCTTCTGTTGTTACTGTAAGAAGTCCCTGGCCCGGCTCATTCTCCTTGATTCCAAGAAGGTATGCCTCGAGGTTCTCAAGTGAATCAGGCACAGGAAGATCATACTTTGCTCTGAGGTCTTCTCTGTACTTAACACCATTGCATACGTACTCAGCCCATGTGTTGGGAACTGCATAGATCTTGCCACCAACTCTGCACATATTGAGGTTTGCATCACCTACAAATGCCTTGAGGTCAGGTGCTACTGTGTCGAGCATATCATCGAGTTCTTCGAAAGCACCGCTGCTTGCAAGCTGACCATAGTTAAGCCAGTTAGCGATGTAGATAAGATCAGCGCTCTGAGCTGTGATCTCGTTAGCGTACTTCTGCTGGAAATCTGTCCATGTTGAGAACTGCATGTCAACTGTTGCATTGCACTTCTCAAGGAGCTTCTCGTTGAGAGCTGCCTCTACAAGCTCCTCATCCTGTGGTGCATCACCCATTACATAGAATACGAGGTCAACCTGCTGTGACAGGTCAAGCTCTGCAGGCTCTGCTGCAGGTGCTTCTGCCTCTGTAGCCTCTGCTGTAGCCTCAGCTGCAGGAATTTCTGTAACCCCCTGCTCCTCAAGCTGATCAGCAGCTGACTGTGTTCCGGCTGATCCACAACCTGTGATCACGCCGGCAACCATTGCCATTGATAACAATGTTGCTAAAACTCTCTTTTTCATATTTGCCTCCTTAAATATATGTATTATTTTTTCTTTTTAACAAGGAAGTTCTGCTCCAACGCCACGCGTTGTCCAGAACACGTTCGAACCGGGCTCGAAAATACCTCGCCAGATTCTCTCAGCCTTTTACCGCGCCTACAGTAATTCCCGAAACGAAGAATTTCTGTACGAAGGGATAAAACAAAAGTACAGGTCCTGTTGCTACCACCGCCATTGCCAGCTTAACCGACTCTGTAGGAAGGTCTGCTGTCTTCATGCTGACGTTGGATGCCATCTGTTTCATGGCTGTTGTGGCATTGAGCAGATCATAAAGGTAGAACTGCAGCTGCCAGGTGGATGAATTGGTACTGAACATTGAAGATCTATACCAGTCATTCCAATAACCAAGAGCCAGGAAAAGACCTACTGTAGCAAGTCCGGGTTTGAGCACTGGAAGTACTATCCTGAAGAAGATTGTGAAATGTCCCGCTCCGTCAATCTTGGCTGACTCTGTGATGGCATCGGGAACAGCTCCCACAATAAAGGTTCTCATAAGGATTACCAGGAACGGACTCATCAGAGCCGGGAACCAGATAGCCAGTGTTGAACCTTTTAGTCCAAGTACGTTGGCATACATAAGATACCAGGGGATCATTCCTCCTCCGAAGATACTGGTGAAGTAAATAAGGAATGACACTGTATTTCTGTACTTAAACTCTTTTCTTGAAATAACATAGCCCGTCAGGGTTATCATCATAAGTCCCAGGCCCGTACCAACAACTGTGTAGTAGATGGTCATCTTATAAGCCTGAAGGATGTCCTTGGGAGACTTGAAGATCGTCTGATAAGCTGACCATGTGAAGTCCCTCGGAAGAAGTGAATACCCTTGCGTAAGTATCGTTGCGTTGTCCGTAAAGGAACCCGAAACGATGATGATGAAAGGCAGCACGCATACGATCGATCCTATTACCAGGAGGGTATATGCTATGGCCTCAAAAACCTTGGTGCCTGTAGACTTCTTTATGGTCTTTGGCGCTGAAGGCTCATAGTCTAAATCTCTTGCCATTTTGTGCTCCTTTCTCAGAATAATGCATATTCCGGATTTCTCTTTTTAACAACATAGTTCACAAGTACGATGATCAGGAATCCGAACAGGGACTGGTAAAGACCTGCTGCCGTTCCAAGTCCTATGGAAAGCGGCTGTGTCATTGTGATCCTGTAAACATATGTGTCAAAGATGTCCGTTGCATTGAACAATACGCCGTTGTTACCGATGAGCTGGTAAAAGAGCTCGAACTGTCCCTTCATGATGCTTCCAAGTGCATACAGCAGAAGGATGATGAAGGTTGGCTTGATATGAGGCAAGGTAATGTACCATATCTGCTGAAGCTCATTTGCCCCGTCAACTCTGGCCGCCTCGTAGATCTCATTGTCAATGCCCATGATGGTTGCAAGGTACACAACCATTCCATATCCGATGTTTTTCCAGAGATAGAAGAACGTGATCAGAAAAGGCCAGTAGGACGGATTGTTGTAGAAGTCAATCCTTTCTCCTCCCATAGAAGTAACCAGGTTGTTGATAAGACCGTACTGATATTCAAAAACGTTGTACACGATAACCTTCAGGATAACGAAGGATACGAAGTATGGCATGAACATCAGGG
>CAMORK010000041.1 GCA_946623755.1 uncultured Butyrivibrio sp.
TTGCTAAGCTCGCAGGCGGTGTTGCAGTTATCAGAGTTGGTGCTGCTACAGAGACAGAGATGAAGGAAGCTAAGTACAGAATGGAAGATGCTCTCAACGCTACAAGAGCAGCTGTTGAAGAGGGTATCATCTTTGGCGGTGGATCAGCATACATCCACGCTTCCAAGGAAGTTGCAAAGCTCGCTGACAAACTTGAGGGAGATGAGAAGACAGGAGCTAACGTAGTTCTTAAGGCTCTTGAGGCACCTCTTTTCCACATCGCAGCCAATGCCGGTCTTGACGGATCTGTTATCGTTAACAAGGTAAAAGAGTCAAAAGCCGGAATCGGATTTAATGCTTACTCAGAGGAGTACGTGGACATGGTTAAGGACGGAATCATCGATCCTGCTAAGGTTACACGTTCAGCTCTTCAGAATGCTACATCAGTAGCTTCAAGCTTCCTTACAACAGAGGCGGCTGTAGCTACAATCAAGGAGCCCGTTCCTCCTATGCCCGCAGGCGGCGGAGCAGGCATGGGGATGATGTAAGCGATAACGAGTCAGACTCATCAGAAAACATATGGCAATAACTCCGTAAGGAGTTTCGAAATAAAAGACGCATGGTCTCAAGCTTGCTTGAAAGACCATGCGTCTTTTATTTCGAAGAAGTCACTATGGTGACGTATTGCCATATGTTTTCTGATGAGCCTGACGACAACGGACGACAGCAAAATTGCGCAGCAATTTTGCTGTATGAGCGATAACAACGGACGACAGGGAAATTGCGCAGCAATTTTGCTGTATGATATTGAAGCGGCATAGTAATAAGTGGCAGAAAATTGCTGCGCAATTTTGCTCGGACTGTCGACACGGACCATCATCGGACTGAGACTCTCAAAATCTTATTTAGTCCGACTTTTTTGTAAAAAAGTGGTTCTTTCACATTTATCAGATACATAATTATCGGACTAACTTTACACTAAATAATCATACGTCCGATAAGAAAGCTGTTTTTATTACGATTTTATTAATATTTCATTCAAAGAATCGGACTAAGCGACAACTATAAGTATCATAGTCCGATTTTCCATAATTCGTCATTTCAAATTCTCCGAAATTGGTAAAAAACATCGGATTAAACACTTTAATTATCACATCCAGTCCGATAATAGGTAAAAGCAAGTCTGGGTTAATCCTTTAGTCTGGCAATGTAAAGAAGGGCAGCCATAGTAATGTCGTAGCGTAATACCTTTTCATAATCGATAAAAAAATACAACTCAATGATTAGCGGTCTTGTACTAATTGCAGTATAATTATATAGGTTTAAAACATCTGACAGATGTTGGGAGTAAAGGCGAACACAGATATGATAAACAAAGGAATTGATGATTATTCAAAGGAAGACCTCTTAAGCATTCTGGATGAGACTGTCGATGCAATAGTGTTGGTTGATTCCAAGCAGAATAAATATCGCACCATAGCAAGAAAGGGAGTCTTTGCTTCACTTATCGGTGACACGGGAGTTTATGAAGATCTGATCCAGAAGATATGGTTCCATCTTGAGAACTCCAACGATGCGATCAACGATGACTATAAGGCGTTTATATCATATTATCGTGAGTTTAAGGGCAAATACAGCAGGAGAGCCAAAGTTTTTGTGGAAGGTGATAGTGAGCCTCATTATATTCAGATGAATGTTTATCCTATCAATGGCACGGGCCAGTATATATTTGCCATGGATGAACTGGCTAATGAGGAATACGTTGAGGAATATGCAACAACAAGGAAGGTTAACACAATACAGAACACCTATCTGTTCTCTATGTATGTTGATCTTATTAAGGATACAACCAGCAGTATCAGCGTTACCGAGATATCGGAAGATACTGTAAATGCCACCATCAAGTACTCTCAGTGGAGAATGATGACTGTAAATATGATCTGGCCTGACGATCAAAAACAGTTTATGACTATCACAGATCCCGAGTATCTTAAGGAAAATCTCAGCACAGGCCGGACGACTTCTTTTGACTGCAAGATGAAGAATCTTGAGGGAGAATACATCTGGGTCAAACTTGTATTCATCAGGGCTGAGACAGCAGAGGAAGAATTCAGATTTGTATTTATGGTTCAGGACATCAACGAAAATGTAAAAGAACTCATGAATACCATGAAAAAGTATGAGAGCCTGGCGCTCAAGGATTCTCTTACAGGTCTGTTTAATCGCGGAGGTATCGAGACTGAAATAAGAAATGCCATAGATCTTAATAAAAAAGGCGGATCTGAGGTATCACTTATGATGATCGACCTTGATTATTTCAAAAACATAAATGATACATACGGGCATGCTGCAGGTGACAGTGCCCTAAAGACCTTTGGTGGAATATTATTGGATGCTACAAGCGGCAAGAGTGCTACTGCCGGTCGATGGGGCGGCGAAGAATTCGTTGTTCTGGTACGGAATATGACAGCTGAAGAGGCTTTTGATTTTGCTGAGAAGATCAGGGCAAAGGTTGAAGATGCAGACTTTGCTGAAGTAGGAAAGCTCACCTGTTCAATTGGCATAAGCCAGCTTGGCGGCGAGGATTCTTTTGACGATATTTTTAAGAGAATTGACAGTGCCATGTATTCATCCAAAAAAGCAGGAAGAAACAGGGTCACTAAGGAATAAAATATTGTTTAAATCACTTTAATTTAGAGCAATTATATAGTATTATTAGAGCGACTTAATTAGATAAAACAAGGGGTAGCATGAGAATGATCTCATGCCACTCCTTTTCGCATGTATATAAAGCGATTGGTTGGAGGATGTTTTAGTTGAATTTAGAACAGCAGAGAAGAGCTCCTATATATGATGCACTGGAGCGCTTCAGGAAACAGAGAGTTGTGCCCTTTGACGTTCCCGGGCATAAAAGGGGAAGAGGAAATGCCGAGCTGGTAAGATTTTTGGGTGAGAGGTGCGTCGGAATAGATGTCAATTCAATGAAACCTCTGGATAATCTCTGCCATCCGGTTTCGGTTATAAAAGAAGCAGAAGAGCTTATGGCTGATGCATTTGGCGCTGCCCATGCATTTATGATGGTAAACGGAACTACCAGCGCAGTGCAGGCAATGGTCCTTTCTCATGTCAAAATGGGAGAGAAGATCATCATGCCAAGAAACGTGCACAAAAGTGCCATTAATGCGCTGATCCTGTGTGGGGCGGTTCCTGTCTATATTGATCCCAAGGTTGATGTAAATCTCGGGATTCCGCTTGGCATGGAGATCACGGATGTTGAGAAGGCAGTTAAGGAGAATCCGGATGCCAAGGCTATACTCATAAACAATCCTTCCTATTACGGAATTTGCTCCGATCTTAAGGCAATCGTGGAGCTTGCGCACAGTCATGGCATGAAGGCACTGGTGGATGAGGCTCACGGAACGCACCTTTATTTCGGACCGAATCTTCCGCTAAACGGCATGGCGGCCGGAGCGGATATGGCTGCCATCAGTATGCACAAGTCCGGCGGAAGCCTTACACAGAGCTCAATCCTATTGTGCGGACCCGATGCTAATGTTGGATATATCAGCAGAATAGTTAATCTGACACAGACCACATCAGCAAGCTACCTTCTTCTGGGAAGCCTTGATATTTCCAGAAGAAACCTTGCTCTTAACGGTCATGACAGTTTTGAAAAAGTGACCAAGATGGCCCAGTATGCCAGAGAAGAGATCAATGATATCGGTGGCTATTACGCATACGGGAACGAGCTGAAAAACGGAGGCAGCATCTTTGACTTTGATGAGACCAAGCTTGTTGTCAATACAAGGAAGATCGGCCTTACCGGAATTGAAGTATATGATCTTTTAAGAGATGAGTATGATATCCAGATGGAATTTGGAGATCTCTCAAACGTTATGGCTTATATATCGATAGGAGACAGACTTCAGGATATAGAGAGACTTGCGGGAGCACTTGCTGATATCAGAAGACTTTACAGTAAGCCTGAGCAGCAGTTCTTTTCCGCAGAATATGTAACTCCGATTGTGAAGGCAACTCCCCAGGAAGCTTTCTATGCAGAAAAAGAATCGCTTCCGATCGATAGCTGTGTCGGCAGGATAAGCGCTGAATCTGTAATGTGTTATCCGCCGGGAATCCCGATCCTTTCACCGGGTGAGATGATAACCGAAGAGATTCTTGAATATATTAAGACTGCAATGGAGAAGGGATGTTCCATGCAGGGACCTGAGAGTGAGGATATCTCAGAGCTGTTTGTACTGAAGTGATTAAGGAGACAGAAAATGGCAGAGATGGATTATTGGTTTAGCGATATGCATACCGCTAATGTTAAAATTAGTATAAGGCTTGCCAAGCAGCTCTTTTCCGGAACCAGTGAGTTCCAGAGGATAGATGTGTTTGATTCACCGGAGTTCGGCAAGTTCCTTACATCGGACGGGAACATTATCTTTTCTGAGAAGGACGAGTTCACCTACGATGAGATGATAGTTCACGTTCCTATGGCAGTTCACCCCAAGGTACAGAGAGTCCTTGTGCTTGGCGGCGGCGACGGAGGTGTTGCCAGAGAGCTGACTCACTATGACGAGATCAAGGTCATCGATGTGGTTGAGCCTGACAACATGTTTGTGGATGTATGCAAGCAGTATTTCCCGGACAACGCAGTGGGACTTGAGGATGACAGAGTCCACATTTTTTATCAGGACGGACTTAAGTACCTTCGTAAGTGCGAGGATATGTACGACCTGATCATCAATGATGCCACAGAACCTCTGGGGCATGAGGCAGGTCTTTTCACAAAAGAATTTTACGGAAGCTGTTACAAGGCGCTTCACGATGACGGAATAATGGTGTACCAGCACGGAAGCCCATTCTATGACGAGGATGAGGAGAGCTGCAGAGCCATGCACAGGAAAGCCTACAGAGTATTCCCCGTAAACAGGGTTTATCAGGCGCACATTCCTACGTGTCCTGCCGGATACTGGCTCTTTGGCTTTGCCAGCAAGAAGTATCATCCCCTCAAGGACTTCAATCCTGACAGATGGGATGAGAGAGGAATCAAGACCTGGTACTACACCACACATTTGCATAAGGGAGCGTTCATGCTGCCCAAATACGTAGAAGATTTATTACAGGAAGAGGAGGCCATGTCAAGATGAGTAGATTATTAGTTATAGGTTGCGGAGGAGTTGCACAGGTTGCAATACAGAAGTGTGCTCAGAACAGCAAGGTTTTCACAGAGATGTGCCTTGCAAGCCGCACAGTAAGTAAGTGCGATGCACTTAAGGATAAGCTTGAAAAGAAGGGGTGTCCTGTCAAGATTACAACGGCAACTGTCAATGCCGATGATGTAAAAGATCTTGTTAAGCTGATAAAGGAATATCAGCCGGATGCGGTTTTAAACGTTGCCCTTCCTTATCAGGATCTTACAATAATGGATGCCTGCCTTGAATGTAAGGTAGACTATATCGATACAGCAAACTACGAGCCAGAGGACACAGATGAGCCTGTATGGCGCGCAGCTTATGAGAAGAGATGCAAGGAGAAAGGCTTTACCGCATACTTTGATTACAGCTATCAGTGGGCATACATGGACAAGTTCAAGGAGGCAGGAATCACAGGCCTTCTCGGAACAGGCTTTGATCCCGGTGTAACCAGCGTGTTTGTCGCATATGCCAAGAAACACTATTTTGATGAGATAAACACAGTGGATATCCTGGACTGCAACGGCGGTGACCACGGATATGCCTTTGCCACAAACTTTAATCCCGAGATCAATCTTCGTGAAGTATCAGCTAACGGCAGCTACTGGGAGGATGGACACTGGGTAGAGACCAAGCCCATGGAGATAAAGAGAGAGTATAACTTCCCTGAAGTTGGCCAGAAGGATATGTATCTTCTTCACCACGAAGAGATTGAAGCTCTTGGCAGGAACTTCCCTGAGATCAAAAGGATCCGTTTCTTCATGACCTTTGGACAGAGCTACCTCGATCACATGAGATGCCTTGAGGATGTGGGAATGCTCTCAACAACTCCTATCAAGTTTGAGGGAAAAGACATTGTTCCTATCCAGTTCTTAAAGGCTCTTTTACCGGATCCTGCAAGCCTTGGACCAAGAACGGTAGGCAAGACAAACATCGGATGCATTATCCGTGGAGTCAAGGATGGCAAAGAGAAGGTCATCTATATCTACAACGTATGCGATCACCAGGAGTGCTACAAGGAGCTCGGAAGCCAGGCTATCAGCTACACAACAGGTGTTCCTGCAATGATCGGAACATCCCTTGTTCTTACCGGTCAGTGGAAGAAACCCGGTGTATACACAACCGATGAATTTGACCCGGATCCATACATGGATATGCTTAATAAGTTTGGACTGCCCTGGGTAGTAGATGAGAATCCTGTTGAGGTACCTTAACCTATAAACAATACTTTTGTAAGGAGCACTGTTTATGAGATTTGAAGATATTCCGACACCATCTTACGTTATTGATGAGAAGAAATTAAAAGAGAATCTTGAGATACTAAAAGAGGTAAGGGAGAAGTCCGGAGCCAAGATACTTCTTGCTCAGAAGGCATATTCGGCTTATCAGACTTATCCGCTTATTGCTGAGTATCTTGACGGGACAACAGCTTCCGGAATCTATGAAGCAAGACTTGCACATGAAGAGTTCAAGGTTTCGACAAAGGCAAGACTTGCGGAAGATGAGATTAGAAAGACACTGGATGACAAGCAGGCAAGTCCTGAGAATCATGTGTTTGAGCCTGCTTTCAAGGACGATGAGATAAAGGAGGTCTGCAATATCTGTGACCACATTGTCTTTAACTCCTTAAGTCAGCTTGAGCATCACAGAAGCGTCTGGGAAAAGAAGGTTTCAGAGGGCACTCTTTCAGTAGGGCTTAGGATAAATCCTGAGGTCAGTACAGAGGATTCCCACGAGATCTACGATCCATGCGCTCCGGGGTCAAGGCTTGGTATCAGGAATGAAGATATGCCGGATACTCTCCCTGATGGCGTTGAGGGACTTCATGTACACAATCTCTGCGAGCAGGGATTTGAGCCGTTAGAGGACACGTTCCTTAAGGTGGAGAGGGAATTTGCGAGATTCTTCCCAAGCCCTCTTATACCGGATGATTACGACACTTATATATTCAAAGAGTTTGAGAGAAATCTTCACGTCAGCGACAAAGAGGACTATGACGTTGAGTACGGCGAGAGCGAGAATACGCAGACTCTGGCTGATCCTGCACCTGAAACTTCAGGCCGCAAGATCAAGTGGATCAATTTAGGAGGAGGGCATCATATAACAAGAGACGGTTATGATGTAGATGCTCTTATAGGACTGGTATCTTATATAAGGGACAAGTATGGTATTGATGTATATCTTGAGCCGGGAGAAGCCATTGCGCTGAATGCCGGATATCTTGTGACCACGGTCATGGACGTTGTTGAGACAGACAGAATGCCTGTACTTATTCTCGATACATCTGCAGCATGTCATATGCCCGATGTCATTGAAATGCCTTATAGGCCGCCTCTTCGTGATTCCGAACAGCCCGGCGAGATGAACTTTACTTACAGGCTTTCATCCAGGACCTGCCTTGCCGGAGATATCATCGGAGATTACAGCTTTAAAGATGAGAAGAAGCCCGGTGACAGGCTTGTGTTTGAGGACATGGCCATTTACAGCTTTGTTAAGAACAACACCTTTAATGGCATGGCTCTGCCCAGCATATCGCTTTTGCACGAAGATGGAGAAGCTGAGATACTTCGAACCTTTAACTATTACGACTTCAAGACAAGGCTCTGATCACAGGGCCTTTTTTGAAAAGGAGATATATTGGAGATAATAACAACTTCAAAACCAATAGAAGACGGATATTTTATGCCTGCCGAATTTGCTCATCATGACGGAACCCTGATGATATATCCGACCCGTCCCGGCAGCTGGGGAAAAGATCGCACACAGACCTTAGAGTCTTTCGGAAGCGTTTTTATCCAGATCCTGAAGCGCGAGAATCTCTACCTTCTGGTAAGCAGGGATTATATTTGCGAGGCGGATTCTTTTATCGATGAGCTTATAACTTCTCATTGCCGGGGAGATGAGCTTTTGGAAAAGGAGCTTTCGGAGAGATGCTACATCCTTGAGATAGATAGCGATGATGCCTGGGCCAGGGATGTGGGACCAACCTTTGTGGTCAGTCCGGGAAGAGATATTCGCGGCATAAACTGGAGCTTTAATGCCTGGGGCGGAGAGGTGGACGGCCTTTATGCCAATTGGGACAGGGATGATAAGGTGGCACTTAAATTTCTTGAAACCATTGAGGCAGACGCCTATGACGCTGCGCCTTTTGTTCTGGAGGGAGGCTCCATCCACTGTGACGGAGAAGGAACAGTTATGGTGACGGAGAGCTGTCTTTTGAGCGCCGGCAGAAATCCTTCCCTGACCAAAGAACAGATTGAAGAGAAGTTAAAAGAGTATCTCGGTGCCAAGAAGGTTTTGTGGCTTCCGAAGGGAATCTACAACGATGAGACCAATGAGCATGTAGACAATGTATGCGCATTTATAAGACCCGGTGAAGTGGTTTTGGCGTGGACGGATGATGAAAGTGACCCTCAGTATGAGATGTCAAAGGCCGACCTTGCCTATCTTGAGGGTGTTACAGATGCCTGTGGCAGGAAGATCAAAGTTCACAAGCTGTATATTCCCGATAAGCCCGTTCTTGTAAATGACAGAGATCTTTCAAACTACGAGTTTGAAGAGGGCGAAGACATGCGCGAAGCAGGTGAGAGACTGGCAGCAAGCTACGTCAACTTCTACTTTGTAAACGGAGCAGTGCTGGTTCCTCAGTTTGGAGATGGAAACGAAGAGAGTGATAAAAGAGCTTTGGATACGCTAAAGGCTCTTTTGCCTGAAAAAGAAGTTGTCGGCATTGATGCAAGGCCGATTCTTCTGGGTGGTGGAAATATCCACTGCATTACACAACAGATTCCGATGTGAAGGGATAAAGAAAAATGAGTGAGAAGATAAAAGTTGCCTGTGTGCAGTTCGACTGCGGGAAGATTGCAGAAACTGATGCGGAGCAGGTTAAAAGAAATATAGAAAAGGCAGGGGAACTGACAAGAAAAGCAGCAGGTAACGGGGCTAAGATCATTCTTTTGTCAGAACTCTTTGAGAGAAAGTACTTCTGTCAGGAGAGAAGATACGACTACTATGAGTATGCCACGGAGATACTTGATAATCCCGCTGTTAAGTACTTTTCCGATCTCTGCAGAGAGCTTTCGGTTGTGATGCCCATAAGCATCTATGAGAAGGATGAAAACGAGCTCTATAATTCTGTAGTTATGATAGATGCTGATGGAGAGCTTCTTGGCGTGTACAGAAAGACCCATATTCCGGATGACCATTACTATCAGGAGAAGTTCTATTTTACACCCGGAGATACCGGATTTAAGGTGTTTGAGACGAGGTATGGAAGAGTCGGTGTCGGAATCTGCTGGGACCAGTGGTTTCCTGAGACTGCAAGGTGCCTGGCTCTTAAGGGAGCGGATATAATTCTTTATCCCACAGCTATCGGATCGGAACCCATACTTAATGTAGACAGCTCGGGCCACTGGATGAGGACCATGCAGGGACACTCCGCAGCAAACATTATTCCTGTGGCAGCCGCAAACAGGATCGGCATGGAATACGTTGAGCCCTCAGAGGAAAACGGAGGACAGAAATCCGCGCTGTGCTTCTATGGGACAAGCTTTCTTACGGATGAGACAGGCGAGTGTATAGCAAGAGCTTCCAGAGATAAGGAAGAGATCATCTATGCTGAATATGATTTTAGAGAGATAAGCAGAAACAGGCTGTCCTGGGGACTCTTCAGAGACAGGAGACCCGAGTGCTACAAGGATATAACAAGATAAGAAAAGAGGATTGAGAAATTGGCATATAAAGATTACATGGTAAGAGCAACTGCAGGAAATGCTCAGATCAGAGCTTTCGCTGCAACAACAAAAGACCTTGCTGAGTACGGAAGAAAGGCACATGGCTTATCACCTATCGCGGCAGCAGCACTTGGCAGACTTATGACCGGCACCGTAATGATGGGAACCATGATGGATAATGATTCTGACCTTATTACAGTCAAGATGGACGGAGACGGTCCCCTTAAGAGCGTTCTGGCAACAGCAGACAACAAGGGGAATGTAAAGGGCTATGTAAGTAACCCCTACGTTATCATGGAGCCCAATGCATCAGGACATCTGAATGTCGGCGGCGGAATCGGAGAGGGCACACTTACCGTTATCAGAGACATGGGAATGAAAGAACCCTATGTTGGACAGGTTCCACTTTACTCAGGCGAGGTTGCAGAAGACCTGACTTACTACTTTACAAAGTCTGAGCAGACTCCTTCTTCAGTAGGACTTGGTGTTCTGGTAGAAAGAGAGAATCTCTCGGTCATTGCAGCCGGAGGATTTATTATTCAGCTCCTTCCTTTTGCGAATGAGGCTACAATATCACACCTTGAGGAAAATCTTAAGAAGTTTTCATCTGTGACGGATATCCTTAAGGCCGGCAAGACTCCTGAAGAACTCCTTAACATTGTTCTTGACGGATTTGATATTGAGATAACAGATACAGTGGATCTTAATTTCTACTGCAACTGTGACAAAGACAGAGTAGAGAGAGCACTGATGCTCATCGGTGAGAAAGAGATCCAGGATATGATAGACGAGGGAAAAGATGTGGAGCTTAAATGCCACTTCTGTAACAAGTCTTACATATTCAGCGTAGATGAGCTCAAGCAGGTAAAAGAGAAGGCTAAGATAAAAAAGTAATCACCTAGCGAGGTAGTTTCGAGCTTGGTGTACTACTTTGTTCTGGCGAGCACATGGTGCGAGAGCAGAACTTCATTTTTATTCATGCAAATGTACTGTTGGCAGATTCCATTCAAAATGCATTGCCAAAAAGCGCAGGAGTACTATGGTGGCAAAACCGCAGATTGAACTGACAAGTTCGTTTGCGGTGTATTTCCACAGAAGCACTGTTACTGCCGCGCCGGCGATGCAGGCGATGGCGTATACATGTTTTACAAGAACATAAGGGATTTTGTCAGCAAGGACATCTCTTATGAGTCCGCCACCGATTCCGGTTATTACTCCCAGAAATGCCACAAGGAAGAGATTGTCTGAATAATCCGAATATATCCCGGCAAAGGCACCGTCTACGGTAAAGGCCGCAAGACCAAGTGTATCAAGCCAGAACAGGAGCTTGTCATATACAGGAGTTATTCCCTTTGGCATCGGCTTTTTGAGATACATTATAACGAAAGCAATATTAGCAGTAATAAGTGTGATGATCGTAAGAGAAGGATTGACGAACATCACAGGCGGAATCCTGTCGATTATGATATCACGGATCAGTCCGCCGCCTGTGGCTGTTACAAGAGCCATCAGGTTGATTCCGAACAGATCCATGTCTTTCTTGGCTGCAACAACGGCCCCGGATATGGCAAAAGCTATGAGTCCGACATTTTCAATTATTATCATTATTGGAGAGTTCATTTTGTTGTCCTGTTTCTTTTTACTTTAATAATCCCGGCAAGTACTTATATTGCCTTAGTGGATTTTGTACTACGTCATGATATCCGATTCAACAATAAAAGTAAATGGGTAGCTGTGTTACCCTCTAAATTAATCAAAATTTAAGAAAGATTAAGCCGATATTTAGTTGGCGAGTAGTATAATAATATTAATGTTATTACGTCTTTATTTGATTAGTGAAAGGGGTCAACATGGAGAAAAAAGCACGAAACGGTAAACTTGTCCTGAAACTGATCTTTGCCGCTATTGCAGCAATCATTGGAATCTCTGTCGTTCTTACGATCATCAGCTCTTTCAACATAAACAATGTTTATGATGAGATGGTTGAGGAAGAACTGAAAATAGGTGCAGAGCACCTTCAGAGTGAGCTTAATTCTGTCTGGGACGGTGATTGGGAGTATATTGACGGAAGGCTGTATAAAGGCGGTCAGGACGTCATGGAAGAATACGAGAGTCTTATGGATGAGCTGAGCAGCGAGACCGGTATAGAGTACGCACTCTTTTACATGGATGAGAGAGTCATTACTACCATGTCGGAAAACGGTAAGAAGCTTGTCGGTTTTAAGGCAAATGCTGACAGAGTGACCCAGGTTATAAATGGAAAGCAGGAATATTATGCTCCAAAGACATCAGTAGCAGGAACTGATACAAAATACTTTGCTTACTATGCGCCAATGACACAGACTGATGGCACACCTGCCGGAATGGTATTTGCAGGACGAGGCGTTGATGATGTTGAGAGCAGGATCAGAAGAATAGTCATTACGATGGTTGTGATCTCTATAGCTCTTGCTATTGCACTATCGGTAGTCGGATTCTTCGTTGCCGGAGGAGTTTCTGTCAAGATGAAGGCCATTGCTGATGAACTCGGACTCCTTTCAACTGGTGAACTGAAGCTTAATATTGACGAGGATTCGCTAAAGAGAAATGATGAGATAGGTCTTTTGGCTGACGGTGCCAAGACTCTGAGCGATAAACTGGGAGACGTTATCCGTACAACGATGAGCATGTCGGATGAGCTTAAGAGAAGTGGAAGCGAGCTTTCAGATTCCGCTAGCCAGGCATCGACTGCATCAAGTCAGGTTTCTGAGGCAGTTGATGAGATATCCAAGGGTGCCGTATCTCAGGCAGAAAGCGTAGAGACCGCTGCCGGAAACACACAGGCAATTGGAAAAGACATTGAGGAAGTATCCGATAATGTAGAGGAACTGAATGCATACGCCAATGAGATGAAGACCTCCTGTGAAGCTGCCATGGAAGCACTCAACAAGCTTATATCCCAGAGCAATGAGGTTCAAAGCTCTGTTCGTGAGATTGGAGATACAATTAACTCTACCAATGATTCGGCAAAAGAGATTTCCAAGTTCTCACAGGCTATAACAGAGATTGCATCTCAGACAAATCTTCTTTCATTAAATGCAAGTATTGAAGCTGCAAGAGCCGGGGATGCAGGTAAAGGCTTTGCTGTTGTTGCGACAGAGATCGGACAGCTGGCTGTACAGAGCAGCAATTCGGCAGAAGAGATCAAGAAGATCGTTGAGAAACTCGTTGCGGACTCAGAGGCTTCCGTAGAAGTAATGCAGAAGCTCAACGCCAATTTTGAGCAGCAGTCTGAGCAGCTTGACAATACAAAAGACAATATGCAGAGCATGAAAGAAAATGTTGATAATGTATCAACCAGCACAGACAGCATTGCCAGTCACGTGGAGCAGCTTAATTCAGCCAAGGACAAGCTTGTGGAGATCATATCTGATCTGTCGGCTATATCCGAAGAAAATGCAGCTTCTACCGAGGAAACCAACGCTTCCATGCAGGAACTCAATGCAACATTTACGATCATTACTGAATCTGCCAATAAGCTACAGGATCTTGCCTCTGAAATGCAGGATGCGATCAGTTATTTCAAACCATAAAATATCAATAAATTTTCTTCATCCCCTGACCATAAAAGCGCATGGTCAGGGGATTTTTAACGCTTTTCCGGAATTGACATATATTTAACGGATATATATAATTAATTCGTTGGATTATTAACAAACAATACTATTTTTTGGAGATCATCATGGCAGAAAAAGAGATTTCTCAGGCGGTCATAAGCAGATTGCCTAGATATTTTAGATATCTTGGAGACCTTAAGGAGAGAGGCGTTGAGAGGATTTCATCTCAGGAACTCTCAGATATCATGAAGGTCACAGCATCACAGATCAGACAGGACTTCAACAATTTTGGTGGCTTTGGCCAGCAGGGTTACGGCTATAATGTAAATTACCTCTACGATGAGATTGGCAAGATCCTTGGACTGGACAAGCAACACAGCCTCGTTATCATCGGAGCAGGGCACCTTGGAAAGGCCCTTGCGGGTTATACCAATTTCACAAGGAGAGGCTTTGTTTTCAAGGGAGCTTTTGACTGCAATCCTGAGCTGTACGGAACTATGATCCGTGACGTTGAGGTAAGGCCTGTCGATGAAGTAGAAGACTTCGTCAAAAAGAACAATATCGAGATAGCCGTTCTTACCATTCCCAAGGAGCAGGCTGTTCCCATGGCCCATAGACTGGCAGGCTGCGGAATCAAGGCTATATGGAACTTTGCACATGTTGACCTTGAAGTTCCTAACAATATTCAGGTAGAAAATGTACATTTATCTGACAGTTTGATGAAATTATCGTATAATATAGATAGGTATGAAAAATCATTAAAACATTAGTGAGAGAATCTGATGGCAAAAGATGATAAGCTCTATATGTCTGCGCTGGAGGGAAAGAGTATTCCCATTCTGACACTTGATGACAAGTGGCACCAGCTTTTTACCCAGACTGAGATGACCCCGGAGATTGAAAGTCTTGCGGATGAACTAAATGCTTTGGTTGACAGGGACGCCAAGATACGTACCGAGACCAAGAAGATCAAGAAGCTCAAGAAGACGCTTCTTTCAGAGATTGTGCCACTTCGTGACAAGGCCAACAAGTCCGTAGGCAATAATGCTGCTATAGAAAAAGAAATCTCCGAGAGAACAAGACTTATCAACGAATGTAATGACAAGCTTGATGGCCACAACGACGAGCTCATGGATCTTTCAAGACAGATCTATGATGTAGACTACAAGCTTATGATAGAGACCATGAATGCGTGTTATGATACGCTTCATTCAAACACGGAATACATCAAGGGTCTGGATGAGTGGATATCCAAGGTAAGGATAGAACTAAAAAAGAATGTAATCCATCTTCAGGAAGCCGAAATGGAGAACTATAATCTCTACTCATATATGCATCAGATATTCGGCCCCGAAGTCATCGACCTCTTTGATATGAAATATGATCCAAATCGCAGACATCCCATAAGACGTCCTCTCGAAGGCGACGAGGATGAGTATGTAGAATGATTTCGATATAATACGTCCCGGTCTGATCTTTCAGACCGGGTTTTATGCTATTGTGGAGGATTGTACTATGAATGGTATGAAGTATGCTGTTACAAGTCAGGAGATGAAGATTTACGACAGGAATACGTCGGAACACTTTGGTGTGGCGACTGAGGTGCTGATGGAGAGGGCGTCTCTATCGGTGGCTGATGTCGTAGATGAGTGGAAGAGCAAGAGAGAGGCAAAGAGAACCTATAAGGTGCTGGTTATGGCCGGAGTCGGCAATAACGGCGGGGACGGAGTATGCGTAGGAAGGCTCCTTAAGCAAAGAGGCTATCAGGTGAGCCTTTGCGTTGTTGGTGATCCTACAAAGTGCTCTGATCTTCTTCTTAAGCAGCTTTCTATAGCTGAGAAATATGGAATTCATAAGGACACTTTTTCCAACATAAGATGCAACAAATCCGAAGCGGATTTTGATATCATTGTAGATGGTTTATTCGGTATAGGTCTTTCTAGGCCTGTTACCGGAGATTACCTGGACGCAGTAAACTACATAAACAGCTGTAAGAGACAAAGGGACAGCGATATGTTCGTTGTATCCATAGACATAGCTTCCGGAATCAGTGCCGATGACGGACATGTCTGCGGTGCAGCGGTAAGAGCAGATGCCACAGTGACCTTTAATCAGGCCAAGATCGGGCATATCATGTATCCGGGCTGTGAATATGCAGGTAAGCTTATCATAAAGGATGTCGGTATCACTGATGAGAGCTTTCTTGGCAAGGCCCCGGGGGCTATATATTATGATGGCGAAGCGAGAGCTCTTTTACCCAAGAGGAATCCTGCAGGCAATAAGGGGACTTACGGCAAGGTGCTGATCATTGCAGGCTCCAAGGATATCAGCGGGGCATGCATTTTGTGCGCGGGAGCGTGCCTTAAGGCCGGTGCGGGTATGGTGAGAGTAATTACAGCTGCAGAGAATGCAGAGGCGGTGAAGACTTTGCTGCCGGAGGCGATCCTTGATACCTATGAGGATTTTGAACCTGTAGGGGACAAGCTTAAGGTGGCCATGAACTGGTCAACCCAGGCTGTGATAGGCCCCGGAATTGGCACAGAGGGAAAGGGTAAGGAACTTCTTTCTGACGTTCTTAACTTCTATGATAAGAGTCTTGTCATGGATGCAGATGCTCTGAATATAATTGCCGGAGATGCTGATTTGTACAGGCTTGCCGGTGATTTTGGCAGAGACGGTAAAAGGCTTATCATCACACCTCATATGGGCGAGTTCGCAAGACTCTTTAAGAGTGACATCAGGGACTGCAAGGAGCATATTACACAGTACCCGGCAGAACTTTCAAAGAGGCTTCACTGTACGGTTATCTGTAAGGATGCCAGAAGTATTGTGGCTGACATGGGCTCTAAAAAGATATATATTAATACAAGCGGCAATGACGGAATGGCAACAGCTGGAAGCGGAGATGTACTTGCCGGTATACTTGGGGCTGTTTTATCATACTCTCTTAACGGGTTTGAGACAGCAATAGCAGGAACATACATTCACGGAAGAGCCGGAGATGAGGCAGCAAAGCAGGAAGGAAAGTATTCCCTTGTTGCATCGGACATTGTAGCGGCTATTCCTTTGATATTGAGATAAAACATTGTCAAAATAACTATTATTAACTCAGGGACACAGGATCATGGATAATAAGGACTTAGAAAAATACTCAAGAGTATATGCAAGAGTAAGCCTTTCTGCAATTGAAGCAAATCTTCTGGCTATGAAGGGAAATATCCCCGAAGGAACAAGGATAATGGCGGTCATCAAGACAGATGCCTACGGGCACGGCGCTGTGGAAATCGGTAAGTTTCTTGAGGGTAAGGATTATATCTGGGGGTATGCTACAGCCACGGCTGAGGAGGCATTTGAACTGCGCGACGCGGGCCTGAAAAAGCCGATACTGATCCTGGGATATACCTTCCCCTATGCATATGAGAGGATGCTTACAGAGGGCATTCGCCCTTCAGTATTCAGAATGGATATGGCAAAAGAGCTCGATGAGTGTGCAAAGGGATTGATTGCCCGTGGCATTTTGACGGAGCCTGCACCTATCCACCTGGCGGTTGACACAGGTATGAGCAGGATCGGAATAACACCTGATGAAACCGGAGTGTCTTTTGCCAGAGATGTAAGACTTTTAAGTCATTTGCACATAGAGGGTGTGTTTACGCACTTTGCCAGAGCTGATGAGGAAGACCTCACAAACGCTAGAGAGAGGGAAGAGGTATTTAAGGGGTTCCTCAGGGCTTTCGAAGAGAAATGCGGATACCGTATCCCAATCAAGCACTGCGCAAACTCAGCAAGTATAATCGCAATCCCGGAGTCTTCAATGGATATGGTAAGAGCCGGAGTTACAATGTACGGAATGTGGCCATCTGATGAAGTGCCCAGGGACATCATTGATCTTAAGCCTGCAATGGAGCTTATAAGCCACGTTGTCATGGTCAAGGACGTTCCCAAGGGGACTCCTGTCAGCTACGGCGGAACATTTGTGACAGAGAAAGATTCAACCAGGATTGCAACTATTCCTGTGGGTTATGGCGATGGTTATCCGAGAAGCCTTTCCAACAAGGGTTATGTTCTGATTGACGGCCATCGTGCTCCAATCCTCGGCAGAGTCTGCATGGATCAGTTCATGGTGGATGTCACGGATATTCCCGATGTGCGTGAAGGAGATGAGGTAGTCCTTCTTGGTACAGATAAAAAGTCAGGAGAGACCATATCAGCTGAACTTCTCGGAGAGATGAGCGGACGCTTTAACTACGAGCTGACATGCGATATCAACAAAAGAGTGCCACGAGTTTATGAGCATTGAAGCGAAATGTGAAGATTGCATGAAAATAATGTGAAAATAATTTGAAAAAATCACCCGTTTGGGTGATTTTTTATTTTACTTCCGGATATAAAATCTTATCTGCAGTTAGAAACTTTGTTTATCTATTATGAGGGAGATAGCAAATATGGCAAATAAGAGAGTAAGAGGAATTGTTCTGAAAGTGATTGCCGGTGCAACGGCAGCAATGGTAATGGGAACCACGGTAACTGCAACCTCGCTTCCGGTTTATGCTGAGGAAGATGGCTATGACGATGGAAGTGGTGATGGCTATGACGATGGAAGTGGTGATGGCT
>CAMORK010000042.1 GCA_946623755.1 uncultured Butyrivibrio sp.
ACAGAACGGCTGATGATCTGCAGATATCCCTGCAGTAGTCATAGAGTATGTGGTTTTGGTTTATCCTGTATTGCCTTGCTGTGTACACGGTTGAAAATTCCTTATTAGTATTCTATATTTAATATTATAGCACACTTTTTAGGAACAAGCAAACATTTGTTCTTTTTGGATGTGAAGTAAATTTATGCAGAAAGACCGACTTCATCGGAAGGGGTTTTCTCGCTGAATTTTATGACAGGCGAAAAATAAGTTTCATGACAGCCCCTGTAATGCTAGAATAATTAACATTGAGTTATGACTTGGTAAGGAGCAGATCGAAATGGATAACAATAACACAAACATCATAGAATTAAAACACATCAACCGTACATTCGAAGACGGATTCAAGGCTGTTGAAGACTTTAATCTGGAGGTAAAGCGCGGTGAATTTGTCACATTTCTGGGGCCTTCCGGCTGTGGCAAGACCACAACACTTCGAATGATAGCCGGTTTTGATATGCCGACTTCAGGAGATATCCTCTTAAACGGCAAGGACATCTCCCAGCTTCCGCCCTACGAAAGACCGATTAACACAGTATTCCAGCGTTATGCACTGTTTCCACACATGAACGTCTTTGACAATATTGCTTTTGGTCTCAAGCTCAAAAAGCTCCCGGCAGAAGAAATAAAGAAAAAGGTCAAGAAAGTCCTTGAACTTGTTGACCTTGAAGGTTTTGAAAAGCGCTCCATATCCACTCTTTCAGGTGGCCAGCAGCAGCGTGTCGGTATCGCAAGAGCTCTTGTAAACGAACCTGAGATCCTGCTCCTTGATGAACCTCTTGGCGCCCTGGATCTTAAGATGCGCAAGGAAATGCAGATTGAATTAAAGGCAATGCACGATGAACTGGGCATTACCTTTATATATGTAACACATGACCAGGAAGAAGCTCTTACCATGTCCGATAAGATCGTAGTCATGGCAGAGGGCAAGATCCAGCAGATCGGTACTCCCGAAGATATATATAACGAGCCAAAGAACGCCTTTGTTGCGGACTTTATCGGCGAGAGTAATATTTTTAACGGCATCATGACCGGAAGTATGCAGGCACGCTTTGCAGGCGGTCTGTTCCAGTGCGTTGATGACGTCCCTGAGGGCACACAGATCACAGCTGTTGTACGTCCCGAAGATATTGAGCTTGTACCTCCGGGAAGCGGTCAGATACGCGGCAAAGTCATCTCTGTGATCTTTAAGGGTATGCACTATGAGATCACAGTCCAGTCCGGACGTTATGAGGTTGTTATCCAGAGCACCAAATCCGCTGAAGTGGGAAGCGATGTGGGTATAAAGGTTGAGCCTGACGGCATACATATCATGATTGCAGAGAATCACACCAATATCTTCCATGTTGATATGAACAGAAACCACAGACTTGAGTTTAACAACAAAGAGCTCGATGTCAGCCTCACACAGCTCATCAAGGGAAGTCATCGCAATGAAAGTCATGAGCTTCTTGACGAACACGGAGAGGTTATCGATCCTGACAAGATATATATTATCGCTGCCATAGAGCCTCAGGATATCCGCATGACAGATGATGCAGACGACGAACAGGTACTGGTAGCCGGTGTTATCAGTAACCTTATCTATAAGGGTGACCATTACAGCTATGTCATCAACACTGATTTCGGTCAGGACTTTATCGTAGATGATGAATACCTCTGGAATATGGACGATAAAGTCGGTCTTATCCTGCCAATGGATAAAATGAATTTCGTGGTGAAGAAATAAGGAGGAGCAAATGAGATTTTCCAGAAAAACTTTAGGTATCCCATATGCTGTCTTCCTGCTGCTGTTCGTTGTAGCTCCGCTGCTGGTTTTATTCTTTTATGCATTTACCAATGGACAGGGGCAGTTCACACTCCGGAACCTCACAGACTTTTTTACAGACCCAAACACTTTAGGCACACTGTTCTACAGCTTTGCCCTCGCACTGACAACAACTGCTCTATGTCTGATACTTGCCTACCCGACAGCATATATCCTGACTACAGGCAGATTTAAAAAGAATACAGTGCTCATAATGATCTTTATCATGCCCATGTGGATCAACTTCTCTCTGCGTATTACTGCGCTCAAGGAGATCCTGGGCCTTATAGAAGGAAACCTTGCGTTCTACCCATTCATCAATTCGGTTATAGGTATGACCTATGATTTCCTGCCCTTTATGATCCTTCCAATCTATAACACCCTTGCAAAGATGGATGGTTCACTTATAGAGGCAGCCAAAGACCTCGGTGCCAATGACAGATATGCATTTTTGCGGATAACACTGCCCCTTTCTGTTCCGGGAGTTATAAGCGGCATTTCAATGGTTCTGCTGCCCGCAATGACTAACTATGTGGTACTCGATATGCTGTATAACAGCACATATATCATGGGAAGCCTTATCGGCAGCTACTTCTCTGCCTACAACTGGAACGGCGGCTCAATGATCGCATTGATCCTGCTTGGTATCATATGCATCATCAACATATTAAATGATGATGACAAAGGCGAAACTACCAGAACAGGAGGTGCACTGCTGTGACCAAAAAGATAATCCGTACCGGGATTCCGATTCTGGTTTTACTGTTTTTATATGTGCCGATCCTGATGCTTGCACTGTACAGCTTTACAGATGCGACCCAGATCGGAGCCATACGCTCTTTTACATTAAAAAATTATGTGACGCTCTTTACGACATCTGAGCTTCAGACCATGATCCTCGGCACAGTGCTGTTGGCTCTTTCATCAGCGCTTCTTGCCACACTTCTTGGTACCCTTGGAGCCATAGGAGCCTTTTACTCAAACAGAAAAGCAACAGCCGCAATGGATACCGTTAATCAGATTCCGGTTATCAACGCTGATGTAGTAACAGGTTTCTCTCTGTGCATCCTGCTTGTTGTTGTGCTGGGAATTGACAAAGAGAGTTATCTTCCGCTGCTGTTTGGTCACGTGACCTTAAGTGCTCCTTTTGTTTATCTTTCAGTAATTCCGAAGCTCAAACAGATGGATTCCAGCCTGTATGAGGCAGCTCTGGATCTGGGTGCCAAGCCCTTCCAGGCTCTCAGAAAAGTCGTCATTCCTCAGATACTTTCAGGTATGATCTCCGGCTTTTCCCTGGCTATCACACTTTCGCTGGATGACTATTTCATTGCCACCTACACCAAGCCGGCAACCTTTGACACTATCAGTACCTACGTTGTAAACGCCACCAAAGGATCTCAGACCAGTATAAAGACTGCGTTGTGGGCTCTATCAACACTGATATTCCTGATAGTCATCATAGTAGTTGTTGTAAGAAATCTGGCATTCGAGCGAAGTGAAAAGAAAGAGGACAGAGTCTGATGAAATCAAAAGTTATTGCAGCTTTAATATTGGCAGTAAGTCTTATCACGGCTGACTTCTGCCCGGTATCCGCTGCTTCAGAGAATGAAAAAGCTATTACCCTTCGCATCTGCAACTGGGAAGAATATATAGATCAGGGCGAATGGGACGAGGATGAAGTCATAGATCTTGAGAGCGGCGATATTATCGGAAGAAACTCCATGATCGAAGATTTTGAAAACTGGTACTATGAGACCTACGGTACAAGAGTAAAGGTAGAGTATTCCACCTTTGGTACAAATGAAGATCTTTACAATATGCTTACCATCGGTGATGTATATGATCTGGTATGCCCTTCCGAATACATGATCATGAAGCTCATGGCAGATGATATGGTGCAGCCGCTCTCCGATGAGTTTTTTGATCCGGAAGTTGAAACCAACTACTACGTAAAAGGTGTATCCCCATATATCAAAAACATCTTTGAAACTCACGATATAAACGGCGTTACATGGGACCGCTGCGCTGCAGGGTATATGTGGGGAATAACAGGTTTTGTTTACAATCCCGAGGCTGTCAGCGAGGAAGACGCTTCTACCTGGAAGCTGCTTGAAAACCCGGCATATCGTCGCCAGGTAACAATAAAAGACAATGTAAGAGATGCATATTTTGCTGCAGTAGGAGCCTTGAAATCAGATCTTCTTACATCCGAAGAATTCAAAAACAGAGATGACTATAAGGAAGCTCTGCAGGCTGAAATGAATGATGTCTCTCCTGAAACGGTGGACAAAGCTCAGCACTATCTCCAGCAGATCAAGGATAACCTGTATTCCTTTGAAACAGATTCCGGCAAATCCGATATGATCACCGGCAAAGTTGTTGCAAACTACCAGTGGTCAGGAGATGCGGTATATGCAATGGATCAGGCTGAAGAAGACGACTTCTGCCTAAACTTTGCTGCTCCAAAAGAGTGTACCAATATCTATTTTGACGGATGGGTCATGCTCAAAAAGGGCATCGCTCAGGATCCTGCCAAACAAAAGGCTGCCGAGGCATTTATCAATTTCATATCAAGACCCGATAACGTTATCCGTAACATGTACTATATCGGCTACTCTTCTGTTATCTCAGGCGGAGACGACGGACGGGTATTTGAGTATCTTGATTGGAACTACGGTGCCGATGATGATGAAGATGTGACAGAATATCCCGTCGGCTATTTCTTCTCGGGAGATCCTGAAGATGAAGACTATGTTCTGACTGTGCCGAGCCAGCAGCTAAAGCGCCAGCTCGCTGCCCAGTATCCTTCTGCTGATGTAATCCGCCGTGCATCAATTATGATCTATTTTGACCAGGCACAGAGCGAGATCATCAACCGCATGTGGATACGTGTAAGATGTTTTAATATCCTCTCCGTTCCTGTATGGGCCTGGATTGCATTGCTGTTTGTTATCGCTGCAGGTGTGATCTTCTACCTCAGAAGAAAGGCTGCAAAAGAAAGCATGTACACTTAACCGGCCTTTTCCATTTTTCTTACGGTAAAGAGCATTGTAACAAAGCAGGCAGTGCCTCCGATGACATTGCTAATGGGTTCTGCAGCAAACACACCATCAGTTCCCATGTGAAATAAATACGGAAGAATATAAGTTAAAGGGACCACGATAATTGCTTTTCTGAAAAGGGAAAAGAAAATTGCGTGGCCCTTTCTGCCTAAGGACTTAAATACAACCTGTCCCGAATGCTGAAAGGTCATGAAAATAAAGGTTGAAAAATACAGATTAAATGCAGGTATTGAGTCAGCCAGAATTGTCTTGTCGTTACTGAATACCCCTATTACTGCCGCCGGGAACAGACGTATAAACATCCACACCAGGAAAGTATATCCAAAATCCATAGCTACCATAATTGCTATGGATTTCTTGATCTTGTCAAAACGACGGGCACCGAAGTTGTAGCTTATTATGGGGGATGTACCCTCAGAAATAGCTAAAATAGGTGTCTCCATCATCTGACGTGCCGAATTTACCATTGTCATGATTGATACATAGAGATCTCCCCCAACATCTGCCAGAACGCTGTTGCAGGAGACAGAAACCATCGCATTGGTAAACTGCATGATAAATGCCGCACTTCCAAGGCCTACAATTGCTGCAGCCGTCCTGCCGCATCGTCTTATTTCTGCAAAAGACATTATCTTAAGATTGTAAGCACACTTTTTTCCAAAGAAAAACCTAAGAACATATACAGCAGACAATCCCTGTGAAATGACTGTCGCAATGGCCGCTCCTTCAGGTCCCATTCCAAGCAGGAAAATAAATATGGGATCGAGAATTATATTGGCTGCTGCACCAACCAGAATGGTAGTCATACCGACAACAGCATATCCCTGTGCTGTGATGAAGGGATTCATTCCGGTTGCAATCATGGAAAAGATTGTTCCCAGCAGATATATTCTCAGATAAGGAAGTGCATATACCATTGCTGCATCCGAAGTTCCAAACAAAGACAGGATGGGGCGTCCAAAAATTTCTCCCACAATGATAAGTACAATCCCCGTCACTATCAGTAAAAAGAACGAGGTGTTCTGTATCTGCCTCGCTCTCTCATCATTTTTCTGTCCCCTTGCAATTGAAAACAGCGGAGCTCCTCCGCTTCCAAACATATTTGTAAAAGCTGTTGTCAGGATCACCAGGGGAAAACACAGTCCAACCGCCCCCAGCGCAACTGTTCCAATCTCAGGAATCCTGGCGATGTATATCCTGTCCACGATATTGTATAAAAGGTTTATTATCTGAGCCACCAGCATCGGAATTGCCGTGGCAAGTATATTGGAAAAGGTTCTTCCGTTCTCGAAATCAACTCGTTTCATTTAATTGCCGCCTTATCACTTTGCATTTTTCGCAAGGAAAAGAGATCCCTTTATCCCCTGCTCTCCTCTAAGCAGTGCAGGAACTATATAACTGTCCATATCTTTAAGCTCTGAAGTATCAAGATAACCGCTCAGATAATCTGAAGTCTTTTTTCGAATAATGGGAAAAAGCTTTTCAACATGCATCACGCCTCCTCCAAGTATTATCCGTTTTGGTGAATAACAGCAGATATACTGCATCAGAGCCTTGCTGATGTATTCCGCTTCAAGCTCCCACACATCGTCTCTGTCTGTCAGTTTGGACCCTTCCTTGCCATAGCGCATTTTGATGGCAGGGCCGGATGCAAGACCTTCAAAACAGTCCCTGTGATAAGGGCAGCTCCCCTTAAAGTCATCTCCTGCTTCCCTTGCGAGCAGAATATGACCGGCCTCAGGATGGAGCATTCCGTGAAGAAGGTGACCGTCGCAGTACACACCAACTCCAATTCCAGTTCCTATGGTAATGTATATGACATCACTAAGTCCCTGTCCGTTACCGAACATGACTTCCCCAATGCATGCCGCATTGACATCGGTATCAACAACAACAGGAATTTTCTTTTCTGCAAAAGCCTCTGTCCATGAGAATCCTACCCAGTCAAGCTTAGGACTCCTTCCTATCCTTCCATAGTCACTGCTGTTACTGTCAAGACATACCGGTCCAAAAGCACCGATACCTACAGAATCTATTTCATATTTTCCGAAAAACTTAAGGATATCGGGAATCGTCTCCTTAGGTGTTCCGGTCTTTATCTCTTTGGCATCAATGATGTTTCCGTTTTCATCGCCAATCGCAACGACCATTTTTGTCCCGCCGGCTTCAATAGCTCCATACATTTTCTCACCCTCCGTTTGAAGAATAGTATAGCTCTTTTGACAAAAAAAAATAGCCCTAACACGATCCTGAAAAGTTTTCATGTTAGCGCCACTTAATTAGGAAATAGTATTTTGCAGTATTACTGCTGCTTTGACTTTTCTTCAGTCTCAATATCGTTTTTCTGTGCCCTGCTGTCTACATCACATAATAAAGACGGTGCACATACAACCCCACCAACAGTAATAACCCATGTCTTGGTATTCATTTTTAACTCCTCCTCACACATAACATACATTAAAAATAGTACACCATTTGGTGTACTATTTTTATTAAAAAACTATTAATAATCTTAAACGTTTATAAACTTCCTGGTGCTGTCGCTAAGCTTATTGGTTACCTGATTGTTGTTGTCCATAGCCTCGCCGATCTCCTGGATCTCACCTACAATCTCCGTAGAGTTTGTAGCAGAAAGATTGATGGCCTGGGTTGATTCCTCAACGGAATCGGTAATTGAAATAATCGAGTCTGCCATACTGTGCATCGTGTCATCGAGAGAATCTGCCTTTTCTGTAAAGGCAGCAAGTATCTCATTCATGATCCCCGCTGTGCTTTCATATTTCTCACCGGTCTCAACAAAGGCCTCATAATCAGCGATAACAGTACTGTTGATAAAGTCTACAACTTCAATGGCATTATTTGAAAGGTCCTGAACTGCCCTAGTTACGTTTTCGCTTATGGTCTGAATATTTCCGGCTGTCTGTCTGCTGTTATCTGCCAGTGCACTGATCTCCTGAGCAACTACCGCAAAGCCCTTACCTGCCTCTCCTGCTCTGGCCGCCTCAATGCTGGCATTAAGCGCAAGAAGGTTTGTCTGAGATGCGATATCAAGGATGACCTTGGTAAGTTCACCGATCTGATTTACCTGCTCACTTTCCTTTACAGACTCATCAAGGGTCTTACTGAGAGCCTCAACTTTTGAACCCGTATTCTCTTTCTTCTGCATAGCCTCGTTCTTGATAGCATCTGCTTCCTTCTGGATCTCACCCGCACGTTCCTTGCCGGATGCAACTTCATCGTTGATGCTTTCAACTGCATCTCTTACGTCGTTTAACTGATCCTTTATATGAGAAGCGGTGGTTGATACGTTGTCCATACTGGCTGACAGTTCTTCAAGAGCTGCTGATGTATTGGTAATATTGTCATTGGCTGCTGCGATCTGTGATGTCATCTTGTCTGCAGAATCCGTGAGTATAATTGTTCCGCTCTTAACATCCTTCATTACACCCTGAAGCGTTTCGATGAATTCATTTATACCATCTCTGATAAACACAAGCTCATTGCCGGTCTTAACATTTATTCTTGTGGTAAGATCTCCCTTTCCTGCATTGATATCACTGATGATATCCTGTACAGAATCTGAAATTCTGGTAATAACCTTGGTGATCAGGAAGAAGGATACATACAGGTTCAGCAAAAGACATACTATAAACACAACCATTCCGGTCACATTCATGACTGTTATCTTATCTCTCGACTCTTTCATAAATCCGACAACACTTCCCTGAAGGTTTTCTAAGGATGTATCCAGATCTGAAAACCCTTTCTTGACACCATCCATATTGGTAATATACTCTCCGGTAAGGATGCCTGAAGCAGTCATTCCATCACCACTGGTCATCAAGATATTATATACTTCATCAACATTTGCCATAACAGCTTTAGACGATGCTTCCAGCTGAGCTGTAGCTGTCGTATCGCCATATTGCGCAAGTTCATCCCCCATAGACTTTACCAGAGTGTTAATCTCGTCTTCATAAGTCTTAATGTCATTACCGATTCTTTCCTTGTCAGAATCTCCATAGTATTGCCAAAGTCCGATAGCACTTTGTATTGTGCCGTCCATTTTAGCCATATCTTCCTTAACAATACCTTCTCTCTGAGCGAGATCGGTTACTCCGTTTATAATACTCTGTGCGCTGTCGGACAGTGATGATATTCCACTATTAACAACATAGCTTACCACATTGAAAACGATCAGCATCAGAATATTAAAGAATAATATCTGAACAGGTATTGATTTAAAAAACGGGACTTTACTCTTTTTCATCTTAGATGAATCAGCCATGACAATTCTCCTTTCAAATTAGCACAGTTTAGACTGTATATACATTATACAACCTATTTTTTGACTTTTTTGCGTTTAATATTTTTTTAATAAAAACGCATAAAAATACAGGTAGTCGCATTGACTACCTGTTAAACAATCTATTCTTACGCTATGGCGTCTTTCATACTCTTTACGTATTCTCCGACATATTTGGGTGAATCTTTTCCGTACTTCTCTATTATCTTGATTATAGCGCTTCCGACAATGGCTCCGTCGGAGATGTCAGCCATCTTTTTGGCCTGTTCGGGCTTGGATATTCCAAATCCTATTGCACATGGCACCTTAGAGCTTGTTCTGATGGCCTTTACGATGCTTTCCAGATCCGTTTTGATCTCACTTCTGGTTCCTGTTACTCCGAGGCTGGAAACGACGTATATGAAGCCCTCAGCGTCTTTTGCAATCTGTGAGATCCTGTTCTCGGAGGTGGGTGCGATCAGGGAAATCAGATCAACTCCGTATTTAGCACATACCGGATGAAACTCTTCCTTTTCCTCATAGGGAAGATCCGGAAGGATAAGCCCGTCAATTCCGATCTCGCTGCAGGTTTTGATGAATCTCTCTGCTCCGTAGGAAAAAACTACATTGGCGTAGGTCATAAATACCATAGGGATCGTTACGTCTTTTCTAAGCTCTTTTACCATGTCAAAGATCTTATCTGTTGTGACACCTCCGGTGAGTGCTCTGAGATTAGCTCCCTGAATTGTGGGTCCTTCGGCTGTCGGGTCCGAGAAGGGGATTCCAAGCTCTATGAGATCTGCTCCGTTCTCGACTGCCTCTTTTACTACTCTGACTGTGGTCTCAAGGTCCGGATCGCCACAGGTTATGAATGCAATAAATGCCTTACCGTTTTCAAATGCTTTTCTTATATTACTCATTGATGTTCTCCCCTCTGTACCTTGCGATTGCTGCGCAGTCCTTGTCGCCTCTTCCGGATATGGTTATGACAATGATCTTGTCTTTATCCATAGCAGGTGCTATTTTCATAGCATGTGCAAGCGCATGGGATGACTCTATAGCAGGGATGATTCCCTCTGTTCTGGACAGATACTCAAAGGCATTAACTGCCTCGTCATCAGTTACAGGCACATATTGTGCTCTTCCAATGTCGTGAAGATATGCGTGCTCCGGTCCGATTCCGGGATAATCAAGTCCTGCGGAAATTGAATACACGGGAGCAATCTGTCCGTATTCATCCTGGCAGAAATATGACTTCATTCCGTGGAAGATACCAAGCTTACCTGTTGCGATGGTAGCTGCTGTTTCAAAGGTATCAACGCCTCTTCCGGCAGCTTCACATCCGATCAGCTCAACGCCTTCATCCTCAATGAAATTATAGAAAGTACCAATTGCGTTTGACCCGCCTCCTACACATGCCATCACAACGTCCGGAAGTCTGCCTTCCTTCTCCATTATCTGCTCTTTGATCTCCTTGGATATAACAGCCTGAAAGTCTCTTACGATAGTCGGGAACGGGTGTGGTCCCATGACACTTCCCAGGCAGTAATGTGTATCGCTTATCCTTGATGTCCATTCTCTCATTGCCTCCGATACTGCATCCTTAAGTGTTGCTGTTCCTGTTGTGACCGGTACTACTTCTGCTCCTAAGAGCTTCATCTTATAAACATTGAGCGCCTGTCTCTTAGTATCCTCTTCTCCCATGAAGACAACGCACTCCATACCCATGAGAGCTGCCGCTGTAGCTGTTGCCACACCGTGCTGCCCTGCACCTGTCTCTGCTATGAGCCTTGTCTTACCCATCTTCTTGGCAAGCAGAGCCTGACCAAGTACATTGTTTATCTTGTGAGCTCCTGTATGGTTAAGATCCTCTCTCTTCAGATATATCCTGGCTCCGCCCAGATCTTTGGTCATCTTCTCAGCATAGTACAGCCTTGAAGGTCTTCCTGCATATTCATTAAAAAGAGTCTGAAGCTCTTTATTAAACTCAGGATCATCCTTGTAGCGGTTGTATGCCTCTTCCAGCTCTATAACTGCATTCATAAGTGTTTCCGGTATATACTGACCACCGTGAATTCCAAATCTTCCGTTCTGATTACTCATAATAATTCTCCCATAAACTTACTCATTTTCTCAGGGTCCTTAAGACCATCCGTCTCAATGCCCGAGCTTACATCCACCGCATAAGGCTTTAGCTTTTTAACCGCATCTGCCACATTTTCAGGTCCAAGTCCTCCTGCCAGAAAGAAGGGCCTCTCAAACCCGGCTTCGGCAATCAGCTCCCAGTTAAAGGTCTGTCCTGTTCCCTTCCCCGAATCCAGCAGAAGGTAATCTGCGCTGCTCTTCCCGGCCTTTTCCAGATCTTCTTTACTTTTGATAACAAACGCTTTGATAACACATGCTCCCTTCGCAAGGGACCTGAGTTTTGAAATATACTCCTCATCCTCATTACCGTGAAGCTGCGCTATATCAATAATTCCATCTGTTAAAAGAGCTGCAACCCTCTCCGGATCTTCATCCACGAACACTCCTACCTTTTTTATGTCCGGCAAAAGAGCTTTTCCAAGTTCTAAAGCTTCCTCCGCAAGTACATTTCGGCTGCTCTTTTCCCAGAACACAAAGCCTGCAAAATCAGGCCTTAGCTCATTGGCTGCATGGATATCTTCTATTCTCTTTAGTCCGCAAAATTTAACCTTTGTCCTGTTCACAAAAGACTCTTAAGCTCCTCTAACTTTTTGCTCTTATCTGCTGCTCTCATGAGTGTTTCTCCCACAAGAACCGCATCTGCTCCCATGTTCTTTATCGCCCTTACATCCTCAGGTTCCTTAACACCTGACTCTGACACAAATAAAATATCATTCGGTATCAGTGTCCTCAGTCTTTTACTGTTCTCAGTATCTACTGAAAAATCCTTGAGGTTTCTGTTATTTACGCCGATGATCCTGGCTCCTGCATTTATTGCCTTTTTAACCTCTTCTTCATCGTGAGCTTCAACAAGTGCAGACAGGCCAAGGCCGTCACAGATCCCGATATATCTTTTTATCTCCTCTTCAGAGAGTAAAGAGCAGATAAGAAGAACGGCCGATGCGCCTAAAACAGCTGCTTCATAGATCATATACTCATCTACAACAAAGTCTTTTCGAAGACATGGAATACTGACCGATGAACTTATTTCTGAAAGATATTCGTCTCTTCCCAAAAACCATTTAGGCTCTGTAAGAACTGAAATAGCATCTGCTCCTGCCCTGTCGTAATCACGAGCTATATCAAGATAAGGAAACTGCTCAGTAATTATTCCCTTTGACGGAGAAGCTTTTTTGCATTCGCATATAAAAGACAGTCCCTCTTTCCTTAATGCCTTTTCAAACAAAAAGTCCTTACCGGGCAAACTCAAAGCTTCAGATCTGATTTCTTCAATACTCTTTATTTCTTTTTGTTTTTCAACTCTTAATCTTGCGTAGTCGGCAATTTCATCTAAAATTGTCATCTGTTACTAACCTCAATTATCTTCTCAAGTGTCTTAGTTGCCTTTCCTGAACTGATCAGTTCCTTGGCAAGCTCAACTCCGTCCTTAAAGGACTCGGCCTTTCCTGCTATATAAAGAGAAGCTCCTGCATTTAAGAGAACTGCGTTTGTCTTAGGTCCCTCGGCACCTGCAAGGATATCCCTTGTTATTTTTGCGTTTTCTTCAGGTGTTCCGCCAACAAGCTCCTGCTTAGAGCAACGCTCAAAGCCGAAATCCTCGGGCTTTATGATATATGTTTTGTACCATCCGTCACTGATCTCACAAACCTTGGTCTCGCAGCTCATTGAGATCTCATCAAGCTTGTCCATTCCATAGACAACCATTCCTCTCTTTACACCAAGGTTTACCAGAACCTGAGCCAGAGGCTCAACCAGATATTCATCATAAACACCTAGAAGCTGCATCCTGGGTGATCCCGGATTTGTAAGAGGTCCAAGGATGTTGAACACGGTCCTGAATCCAAGTTCCTTCCTGATAGCTCCGACGTACTTCATGGATGTGTGGTACTTCTGTGCAAAGAAGAAGCACATTCCTGCCTCATTCAAAAGTTCAATGCACTTATCAGGATCCTGCTGGATATTAACTCCAAGAGCCTCAAGACAATCAGCTGTTCCGCATTTACTTGATGCTGCCCTGTTTCCGTGTTTGGCAACCTTAACTCCGCCTGCAGCAGCAACAATAGCTGATGTTGTTGAAATATTGAAGCTGTGAGCGTTGTCTCCGCCGGTTCCTACTATCTCGAATACATCCATTCCTGTATCGACCTTGGTAGCATTATCTCTCATGGCAGCTGCGCAGCCTGCGATCTCATCTGTTGTCTCAGCTCTTGCGCTCTTTGTGGAAAGGGCTGCCAGAAAAGCGGCGTTCTGAGTCGGACTTGTCTCACCGCTCATGATCTCATTCATCACCTGATAAGCTTCATCATAGTTAAGATCTTCCTTGTTTACGATTTTTACGATTGCTTCTTTAATCATTTACTCTTCCTCCTGTCGGCCTGTCAGGAACTTTTGGGGTAAAAGAAAGTCCCTGACAGAAAACTATTGTTTCTGTCAAGGACGAATATACTTAATCCGCGGTGCCACCTTGAATTTGCGACTATTGTCGCACCCTTAAGAGATACTAACATATCCCCGACAACTGACGTATGTCTTCACGTCGCAGAATACTAAGCCTTAACGCTGTTCACTGCGCCCTCTGTGGTCCATTTGATAACTTGTTTCCTACCCGTTCTCAGCTCCTCGGGCTCTCTGTGAGGTCATCATTACCTTTATCTCCACTTCATCGGTTTGAAGTGTTAAATTATTGAAATAATACCATTGTGCACGACAGATGTCAATTACTTTTTATATCCTCATGGCAACTTCATAAGCTCGCCAGATTACAGATCGAAGATTGCCTACCTGTTTGCAGTCTCCGACAAAATCCATATTGCTGGTCCTGTCATTATCACTGATAACAGGATTGGGAATGTATCCTGCGGAACTGATGACGCTGTCGCACTCGATACGGATCTCTTTTCCATCCTTGTCTGTACAGATAATGGCGTCATCCTGCACTTCCTTGAGCCTGGTCTCAAGATAAACAGGAATCTCATGAAGCGCAAACCACTCCCTTAAATATGAACTGTTGGCAAGGCATACACCTTTCTGGGATATGAGATCATCCTTCATCTCAACTATGATCGGATGCTTGCCCCAAAGTGCCAGTTCATAAGCGATCTCACTTCCGGTCAGGCCTCCGCCGATAACAGCAACCGTCTCCCCAACTTCTTTGCCAAGAAGAAAATCACAGGCTTCTATCATCTTCTCGTGGCCGGGGACACTGCTAAGGATCCTGGGCTTTGAGCCTGTTGCTATAATGATATCGCTCTTTCTTCCAAATCTCCTGGGATCATCAATCTCAGTACCCAGATGCACTTCAACTCCGAGGACATCCATCTGCCTCCTGTACCATCTAAGAAGGTCTCTGAGCTTACCCTTATATGATTCTGAGCTGGCAGCAATAAAAGTTCCGCCCAGCACATCACTCTTTTCATAGATGACAGGATTATGGCCTCTGAGTTTAAGTACTCTTGCAGCCTCCATTCCTCCGATTCCACCACCGACAATATGCACAGTCTTGGAATGCTTGGCTTTTTGAATAAAGTGCTTGTCAGTCTGCATAGTTTCTGCATTGACTGCACATCTTGCCAGATGAAGGGAATCAGAAAGGTCCTGATCATTGGGAACACCCTTGTAATGGCACATGTTAAAGCATCCGTTATGACACAGAATACATGGCCTTATATCGTTCTCCCTGTCATTCATGAGCTTTGTCACCCACTCAGTATCTGCAAGGAACGGCCTTGCAAATCCGGCGCCGTCAAGCTCACCGGCTGCTATATAATCTGCAGCGACTCTCGGATCAAGTCTTCCGGCACATACTACAGGTATGTCTATATATTTGCGGAGGTTTACAACATCTTCCAGGTTGCAGTTCTCCGGCATGTAGATCGGAGGATGCGCCCAATACCACGCGTCATAGGTTCCGTTGTCGCAGTTGAGCATATCGTATCCTGCGTCCTGAAGATATTTCGCAGCCTTTTTTGATTCCTCAAAGTCTCTTCCGACCTCAGTGTACTCCTCACCGGGAAGAGCACCCTGACGCATTCCCTTGGTCTTGGAAATTACGCTGTACCTGAGAGATACCGGAAAGTCTCTTCCGCACTGCTTCTTGATCTCCTGAACTATCTCTACGGCAAAACGGTATCTGTTTTCAAAAGATCCGCCATACTCATCGGTTCTCTTGTTTACATAGGGAAGTGTGAACTGATCAAGAAGATATCCCTCGTGAACAGCATGTACTTCCACGCCGTCTACTCCTGCATTTTTAAGGAGTCTGGCACTCTTTCCAAAGGCCTCAACATACTCTTTTATCTCAGCTACCGTCAGCTGCCTTGAAGGGAGCTTGTCGGACCATCTGTTGGGAGATGGGCTTGCTGAAGCAGTAATCTTGTCAAGATCCATAAAAGGCTTGGATAATACCCTGAGAGCCGGGTTATTGTATAGCTTCTCCATCATGCTGCTTACGGTAAAAGACCTGCCGAATCCGGCTGTAAGCTGTACAAAGAGTTTTGCTCCCGTCTTGTGAAACTCAGGCATCCAGGCAGCAAGATCCTGGTACATCTGTTTATTAGTGTAAAGCCACTGTCCGAACATCGGATTATACACAGGCTGACATCCGGGAAGTACAAGTCCCGCATTGTTCCTGGCAACATTCAGGATAAAGTTCGCACCTTCCTTGTCAAAGTGATTCTTTTCCATCCATCCGAAAAGATCTGTTCCTCCCATAGATGTCAGTACGATCCTGTTCTTTATCTCACAGTTTCCGATTTTCCAAGGTGTAAACAGAGGTTGTAATCTTTCGTCCATTGTTTTTTCTCCCAATATTCAGAAATGTCGTTATGCGTTAAAATACTCTTTTACGGCTTGTAACTTACTTTGTCCGGCAGCCCTTCCAAGCTGATAGACTCTTTCAAGTTCTTCCGGATTTTTCTCAACAGGACTGATGTTTAGAGCCTCATCCGGTCTTATTACCAGTATTTCTCCGGACCTCTCTTTTTCTCTTATGTATCTCTTTTCCTCGTTATACATAAGATGGCGCTTATCCATGCACTCTATCATGTTTGGGTATCTGTGAAGCATTACCTTAACAAGAGGCATGAACTTCTGATGCCCCTTAATATAATCCCCGGGCTGTGTCTCGATGACAAGGATCCTGTCATACCCCTTATCTTCCATGAATTTCAAAGGAATAGAATCCGATGAACCTCCATCGAGGTATACGCCTCCATCAATATGCACAGGCCTTGAAACAAGCGGCATTGAAGCTGATGCCTGTATCCATGTGAGATCTTCCTTTTCTCCGTCTGTACACTTGTGATATGCAGGCTTTCCTGTATTTATATCAGTTGCCACGCAGTAAAACTCCATGGGATTTTCTTTAAATGTCTTAATATCCCATTTATCAAGTTTGTAGGGAAGCTCATCGTAGCAAAAGGGAACATTATAGATATCCCCTGTAAGAAGTAGCGATCTTATGCTGTGATATCTCTTGTCTGTGCAGTATTTCTTGTTGTATCTGACTGCCCTGCCTATCTGTTTTGACTTATAGTTTATTCCAAAGGTAGCTCCGGCAGAAACGCCTACAGCTCCGTCAAAATCAATCCCATTCTCCATAAGGACGTCGATAACTCCGCAGGTAAACATCCCGCGCATAGCGCCGCCTTCCATAACAAGCCCTTTTCTCATCCTATCTCTTCCTCTCAAAGCGTTACATATAATTATATTACAAAATGCAACAAAAAGGCGAGTCATTGTGGACTCGCCGGATTACTGTCTGGTTGCCTCAAGCAGCACTGTGTGATATTGCGCGTGCAATATAGCTCTTGCAGATTGTAGTCTGAATAAATCTGTTGTAAGCATATACATGTTTTCAGATATCAAAGGTCTTCTGACATCGCATGGTTACTAACTGTTGTATAGGTGATTATCATGTCATCGAAGTCCCCTGCTCTTGTTCCGATAACCTGGGAATTGGTACTTCCGCCATGGAAAGTAATTCCGGCATCTGCAATATTCACAGTATCGAAAGCAACTGCTTTTCCGTTCTTCATGAATATGCTTCTGACACCAACACTCTGGATATCATACTCGGAGTAGTTGGTAGCACTGACTTCAATGCAGTCTCCGATGTCTTTGGTATCTACTGCAACAGAGGTGTATGCACATCTGTCAGTAGGATTTATCGTATATGCATACTCATAGTTTTTGGCATTTCCTATCTCAGCATTTACAAACTGTCCGTAGAGGATAAACTGCTGATCCTTTTTAACTGCATCTGCATAATCATTCACTTTTCTGAGAACATTCCCGGAGCCATCCTTTGCAACAAAATCTGCACTGATGGAAATATCGGATCCGGTGTTGTTTGTTGCAACAACCACATAGTATGTACACCATCCGATACTGTCAGGAATCAGATATTCACTGTCAATTGTGACTTCGCCCTGAGTCTCTTCAGCAGCATATGAAATTTCCGCGGGAATAAAAGAAGAAGTTCGGCCTGATAAAAGAATTATCATCATCCCTAATGTTACAGCACAAGCAAAAATCCTTTTTTTCATAGCCTTTTCCTCCAAAACAAAATTATTATCACAAATAATTTGTGTAATAGTATTATCGCGGAAAAAAGGTGCTTTTGCCACAACCACAAGTGTTATTTAATTCTAATTTTAGAAAGGTCTGATTCTCTTTAGAAACTATCTGTATACCACAAAGTACCCCGGAAGTTTGACACCCAAAATCGCTGAAACCCAGTAATGGGTTATTTTTTTGC
>CAMORK010000043.1 GCA_946623755.1 uncultured Butyrivibrio sp.
TGATGAGACTAAAGAAATAGTAGAGCGTATGGTTAGATGAGTTCAGAATGGGGTTTAGGATTGTAATGAAGAATAAATCATGACTTCCAGGTAATTTGGAATATTAAGTTCAATTCCAGTATAAACGGTTAAGCAAATCGAAGTTTGGTGAAGAAAAGTGAATTTTTTGACGTATGGTGATAAAAAAAGCAGTCGATACTACTTATACATGGAATGGCATCAACTGCATTGCTGTGTTATGAGCCTTTATTAGGGTATCTAAAAGATTATTATGTTATTCTTGCTGAGGTAGATGGGCATAGTGATAATTTGGGGGAGTTAGATAGTTTAGCTGATAACTGTACTGAAATAGAAGCATTCATTCTTGAGAAGCTTAGAGGAGAACTATATTGCCTGTGTGGATTTTCGATGGGTGGCACTATGGCTGTGGAGATAGTCGGACGGGGCAATGTCAGGATCTCCAAGGTGCTGCTGGATGCTGCATTTCTTACAAAGATGGGATCTCTTTCCTTACGGTAAGAGAAGGGCTATGCAACAGAAGCAGTAAAAGCATTTCTTCCGCTTATGGCAAAAAGAGTTGGGCTTGCAGTAAAACAGGCATTTGAAAATCCGGAAACGGAAAGAGTGCAGTTAAACGTATTTCCGGAAAATCCAAGAGCTATGAGGTGTTATAAAAAAGCCGGATTTGTAGAGAGAAAACTTACACCTGACGCATTTGCCTATAAGGATGAAACTTGGGGCAGATGCACAACTTACAGACTAGTTCCGCACTATTGTCGAAATCAGTAAATGCACAAAAGTCGAAGCCGACACCGTTTTCTTTCATCTGCATTGCAAGGTTACCTCCGGTCATGAGTGTCACAAAATGACAAATGCTAATAACATAATAGCATACCCTGAATGGTCTGTGGAAATTAGAATAAGTTTTGTTCGAAGGGTTCGGACAGGAAACTTAAGATCAGGAAAAAAGGGAGGAAGAAAATGAGTAAGAAATTAGTGGCACTGTTATTATCATCAGTTATTACAGCCGGACTTGTAGGTTGTGGAAGCAGCGAAGGCGCACAGACAAATCCTTCGGGGAATGTCGGTACAACTCAGACGGCATCCTCAGATACATCCGGCAGTGAGGGTGGATATACCACAGACTCTATTACAATAAATATCTGGGACTCAAATCAGCAGGCCGGTCTTCAGGCTATCGCAGATGACTGGAGCGCAAACTCTGGCGTGAAGGTTAACATTGAAGTCATCGACTGGGATAATTACTGGACACTTCTTGAGGCAGGCGCTTCAGGCGGTGAGATGCCCGATGTATTCTGGATGCATTCCAACACAGCGCAGATGTATATGGAAAATGACATCCTGCTTGATCTTACAGATTACATCGCAGCAGATGCTTCTGTAAATAAGGACAACTTCTACGAAGGAGTTTGGAATCTGTACAGCAGTGGTGGCAGGCAGTATGCGCTTCCAAAGGATCATGACACTATAGCACTTCTTTATAACAAGTCAGTTTTTGACAAATACGGTGTGGATTATCCCACTGATGATTGGACATGGGATGATATGTATGAGGCAGCTAAGGCAATTACTGAAGGATCAGGCGGAGATGTCTACGGTATGGCAATGAATACCTCAAACAACCAGGACGGCTGGTACAACCTCGTTTACGATTACGGCGCTCAGGTGATCACTGATGATCATAAGGGAACAACCATAGGATCTGCAGAGGGTAAGGCCGGAATGGAGATGGTAAGAAAGCTCCTTACAGTTGGCGCTCCTCAGTCAGTAGTTGCTGAGACAGGAACAGATTCACTGTTTATGTCAGGTAAGGCAGCCATGATCACACAGGGCTCATGGATGATCAACGCATTCTACACTGCAGAAAACCACAATGACTATGCATGGGCAATGCTTCCTTATGCTGATACAAATGGAAACGGAGCATGTGATGCAGGTGAGAGATACTCAGCATACAACGGACTTGGCTGGGCAGCGAATGCAAATGTGGCTGATCCCAAGGCATGCTACGACCTCATTTCTTACTTCTGCTCAGAGGAAGGTCAGAAGAAGCAGGCGCAGCTTGGTGTGACCATGGGTGGACTTAAAGGAGTTTCTGAGGACTTCTCAGATGCCTTCGAAGGCATGGATGTATCTGCTTTTGTAAGAGCTGAGGAAGAGGGAGATCTGTTCTTCCGTCCTTACACAAGAAAGACTACAGTATGGGAAGATGCACTTCAGCAGCAGGGCGGATTCCTTGATGCATGGCAGAATCCTGAAGACAGTGCACTGATGGCAACTGCCTGTGACAATGCACAGAAGATCATTGAGGATGCCATTGCAGCAGAGTAATGTTTAAGAACGGATGCCGGGGGACACCTCGGCATTCGCCATCTTGATGGAGGGTTTTATGGCTAAGAAAAAGATGACTCCGTCTCAAAAGAGACAGGCAATATGGGGATGGGCTTTTATACTGCCCACGATGCTGGGACTTATAGTACTTAACTATTATCCTGCGATCAACACCGTATATCAGTCTCTTTGTAAGACCGGAGATTTTGGAAAAGGAAACATATTTGTGGGACTTAATAACTACAAGTCTGTGCTTGGATCGGCAGAAATGTGGCAGTCCCTCTGGAACACAGTAAAGTATGCGATCGTGGAGGTGCCGCTGGGAATCGTTATAGCTTTAGTGCTGGCGGTACTTATGCAGAAAAAACTTGCAGGAAAAACTCTTTTCCGCACCCTGTTTTTCCTTCCAATGGTCTGCGCGCCTGCTGCGGTTGCCATGGTCTGGAAGTGGCTTTACAATCAGCAGTTTGGACTTCTGAACAATGTCTTTCACACAAATGTTGCATGGATATCGGACCCTAAGATAGCCTGGATCAGCGTAGGCATAATCGGTGTATGGTCCATCATCGGATATAACATGGTACTGTTCATCGGAGGACTTCAGGAAATCCCAAAGGATTACTACGAAGCAGCACAGATTGACGGAGCATCATCCTTAAGACAGTTCTTTTCCATAACAGTTCCGCTGCTTAGCCCTACAACCTTCTTCATCGTTCAGACAAGGATCATCGGAGCGCTTACAGTATTTGATCTCATGTTCATGGTAATGGACAAGACAAATCTTGCCCTGAATAAGACACAGTCCATCGTGTACCTGTTTTATACCTATGCCTTCACCAACGGCAACAGGGGCTACGGCGCCGCTATAGTTATGGTTCTGGTGGTATTTATCATGATAGTTACGTTCTTCCTTCAGAAGCTTGAAAAGAAGATCGTTTATTACAATTAAGAAGGGAGAGCGAAGATGGATAGCAGCATCAGTACAAGATACACTGTAAATAAGATTATTACATACACGGTCCTTATTATCTTTGCTATTATTATGTTAGTGCCATTTGTTTGGATGATACTGACGGCCATTAAGACCAATCAGGAAGCCATATCCGTGGATCCGTTCTATGTTTTTCCCCACAATGGATGGCATTTTGAGAACTTTGCGACGGTATGGAAGAGCTACAATTTCATAACCTTATATAAAAACACGATCCTGTTTATTATATTCCGTGTCATCTGCGCATGTCTTACTGCAACCATGGCAGGATATGCCTTTGGAAGACTTGAATTTCCGGGGAAAAAGATAATGTTCTCCCTGGTGCTTATCCAGATGATGATACCTTCACAGATATTTGTGATCCCGCAATATCTGATGGTGTCCAAGCTGCATATTCTTAACACCACTGCGGGACTTGTTTTCCCGGGACTTGTGACGGCATTCGGAACCTATCTGTTAAAAACGGGATACCAGTCGCTTCCCAAGGACCTGGAGGAAGCAGCGGCAATTGATGGCTGTAACATTGGACAGACATTTCTTTTCATAATGCTGCCCCTTACCAGATCCTCCATGGTTTCACTGGGAATCTTTACGGCGCTCTTTGCTTTTAAGGACCTTATGTGGCCAATGATAGTCTGCACAAATGCAAGCACTACGACTCTCAGCGCGGGACTTGCCAAGATGCAGGGACAGTATGGAAGTGACTATCCTGCCATGATGGCAGCCGCGGTTCTTGCTATTGTACCTATGATCGTAATATACATAATATTCCAGAAGCAGTTTGTTGAGGGGATTGCAACCTCAGGAGGAAAACTTTGATATGTCGATAGTATTTGATGAAAAGAGCAAGCTCTTTTCCCTGATGACTGCAAATACAGAGTATCAGATCAAGATAAATGAGCCGGGAATGGTTCTTCACACCTACTATGGTAAAAGAGTGAGTGGCTTTGATATGGGGTATCTGATCAAGGAACTGGACAGAGGGTTCTCGGGAAATCCCTATGAGTACAGGAACAGGAGAGGCATATCTGCAGACACGCTTCCGCAGGAGTACTCAACTGACGGAGCAGGAGACTACAGGGTAAGTGCACTGTCCCTTATTCTTTCAAACGGTTCGGGGACGGTTGATCTCAGATATAAGAGTCATGAGATCATTACAGGAAGAGATGAGCTTAAGGGACTGCCCTATGTAAGAGCGGAGAAAGACAAGGTCGATACTCTGAAGATATATCTTGAAGATAAGGTGGCACATCTTCTTGTAGTATTGTCATACCAGGTATTCGAGGAGAAAGATATTATTTCAAGATATTCTGTCATAAGAAATGAGTCAGGAGGAGATATCTTTTTAAATAAAGCAACATCTGCCTGCCTGGACCTAATGGGAAAGGATCTTGACCTTATTCATTTTCACGGTCGCCATGCTTTTGAAAGACAGCCTGAGAGGGGCAGGGTCGGACATGAGATTCACAGGATAAGTTCAAAGAGGGGAACCAGCAGTCACCACAACAATCCTTTTGTGATCCTCTGTGACAGGAATACGGACGAGTGGCAGGGTGAGAGCTATGGAATTATGTTGATGTACTCGGGAGAGCACGCCGAGGAAGTGGAAAAAGATCAGGCCGGAACAATCCGCGTTGTGAGTGGAATATCTGATGACCACTTTTTGTGGAAACTCTGCGAAGGGGAAGAGTTCGTGACGCCTGAGGTAATGCTGGCATTTACAGATAATGGGCTCTCAGAGCTTAGCTTACGCTTCCACAGGATCATCCGTGAAAATGTATGCCCTAAGGAGTTTCGCGATATCAAGCGCCCGGTCCTTATGAACAACTGGGAGGGTACCTACTTCGATTTTGACGATGAGAAGATAATAGGAATTGCCGACAGCGCCAAAGAGGCCGGCTGTGAGATGCTTGTCATTGATGATGGCTGGTTCGGAGCAAGGAATGATGATCATGCAGGACTTGGCGACTGGGTGGTCAACAGGGATAAGCTAAAGAAGGGCCTGGATGCCATTGCTGTTCATGTGGAGAGCCTTGGCATGAAGTTAGGGCTCTGGTTTGAGCCTGAGATGGTCAACGAGGACTCAGATCTTTACAGAGCGCATCCCGACTGGGCGCTCACTGATCCCGGCAGGAAGCCGGTGATGGCAAGAGATCAGTTGGTGCTTGATATGTCCAGGTCTGAGGTTATAGACTATTTGTACGAGAGTATTTCAGCGGTGCTTAGGAGTGCTAAGATATCCTACATCAAGTGGGACTTCAACAGATCACTGTCAAATGTTTTTTCCGGAGGGCTCCCCGCAGACAGGCAGGGAGAAGTGGCCCACAGGTTTGTCCTTGGCTCATACAGGCTAATGGAGAGATTGAGGGACAGTTTCCCTGATGTGATGATTGAGGGATGCTCGGGTGGCGGCGGAAGGTTTGATGCCGGAATCCTGTTCTACTCACCTCAGATATGGTGCTCTGACAACACTGATGCGATCAATCGTCTGAAAATACAAAAGGGCACAACCTACGGTTATCCAGTGAGTACGATTGGAAGTCACGTGTCAGCTTCTCCCAACCACCAGACCGGCCGCGAAGTACCGCTTATGACAAGAGCAATTGTTGCAATGGCGGGAACCTTTGGCTATGAGCTTGACCCGAGGACACTCAGTGCAGACGAGAAGGCAATGATCCGCCGGCAGATAGACGTTTTTAACAGATATTATGATCTGATACAGAGGGGAATGTACCTTCGCCTGTCAGATGAACTTGACGAAGAGTACTACACTTCCTGGGGATTTGTGTCAGAGGATAAGTCCGAGGCGCTTCTTAATCTGGTGGTCACCGATGTGAGAGCCAATCCGGAAGTTATATACGTTCGCATGAGAAATCTTGATCCTGAAGCGATGTATGAGGTCGATAACTGTATCTCATCCTGTGAGAAGGTTCCGGAAAATGATGTGGGAGAGAAAGCAGATGTAATTGGACAGGTCTTTAGCGGAGCTGCGCTAATGAATGCAGGCTATGCCTTTGATCCCGTGTTCGGTTCATATCCGGCGATACAACTTCATTTTAGAAAGAAATGTTAAGAGACATCAATGCTAAATCAAAAAAGAAACTTGAGATTCGTATGTCATGTGGTTTCTCTCAGCAAGGTCAGTTATAGCTCTCTCGGGGTGCTGAATGGATCGTTTTCGGTATGCTGCCAGTTTCGGTAAGCCTGCGGAGTCATACCGGTGTATTTCTTAAAGACATCCCCGAAATAGCTTTGGGATGGGAAACATAAATATGACGAAATTCGTCTGATAGGGACATCGGAGAATCGGAGCATGTTTTTTGCGGCTTCGATTCTCTTTTTTCTTGCATATTCCTGTATGCCTATGCCTTCTTCCAGAGAGAAACGTCTTGAAAGGTAAGAGGGATTAAGGCCCAGATCATCTGCCAGTTCTGTAAGTGTGAACTTCCTGTTTAAATGATTCTCTATGTAAGCTTTGGCATTTTCAATATAGGCGTAGTTGCTGCGACGCAATTTCGTTTGGTTAACCTGTTCTGTGAAGACATAAAAGGCATCTATTTGAATATTTAGTATTTCATTGATGGTCTGACACTTTTCCAAAGATCTCAAAAACACGTCTGTAAGCGTATATGCTGTGTCTAAGTCAACGCCTCCCCTGACTGCAGCTCTTGATGCAAGCGCAATCGAAATACAAGTCATGTATTCAATACTTTTTATGGGCTTATCGGCCATTTTCCCCACACGGTTATAAACTTCGGTATTAATGTCTGCGGTATTAAAACGATCCTCAAGGGCAGAAATATCTCCGTTTTCTATCTGCTTGAAAATCGCTTCTTCCTCAGCCATGGTATGTCTCTGAAGTCCGTCATCTGAATAATCTAGTAGATATGCCTGCAGACGATCAGAGTAGAATTTTATTTTTGAATTGTTATTCGTCTTCATACAAAAAATATAACATCTATGTTCAAAAAAGTAAAACAAACGATAAAAATACAAACTAAACGATATACAGATATCTTCACCGGACATATTATGAGATTAACAAAGACGGCGAACTATTTTCGGAGGTGTGAAATGAAAAACAACAATTCAAACACAGCAAACCCGGATAAGATCGGGATCGGTAAATTCTGGGCGTGGCAAAGCAGAGGTGCATCAGCAGCGATCAACTTCATAGTTGTAAGCTTTGTAGCTATTTATTGTACCGATGCTCTGGGGATGCCTCCTGCTCTGGTGGGAACACTTCTAGCAGTAAGTACGGTAATCGATGCTATCACTGACTTGTTTGCAGGATATCTGGTTGACAGGACTAATACCAGATGGGGTAAAGGTCGTCCCTACGAGTGGGCAATCGTTGCTGAATGGATACTGACATTTTTAATGTATTCAACACCGGCAGGAGCAAGCCTTGCTGTTAAGGCAGCATGGATCCTGGTATGTAGAATACTGATAAACAGTGTATGTACCACTCTTTTATCTGCTTGTCAGAATCCATATATGATCAGGGCTTTTGGAACCAATAATCAGAGAGTTAAGCTTGCTTCTTTTGGCGGAATAGTAATCATGCTTGCTTCTATTGCGATCAACGTTGCTTTCCCTATTATGATGGCAAATATAGCAACTTCCCCACAAGGCTGGAGTACAATGATATTGTTGATTGCACTGCCTGCAGGATTGATCGGAATAATGAGATTCTTCTTTGTAAAAGAAACTGTGCAGGTTGTAGATGCTTCCGAGCATGAAGAAGTAAAGCTTTCAGACGTATTTTCAGTATTGAAGAACAATCCATATGTTTGGATGGTTGGATTTATGTATTTTGGATACATGTTAGTGTCAGGAATGGGAATTAATTCATATTTCTTTACCTGGGTAATGGGTGATATTACAAAAATGAGTTCAGCAAGTGCTATAGGAATGGTTGCACTGCCTCTACTGTTTGTTTTTCCGGCAATCATGAAGAAAGCAACTAAGAGCATGCTGGTTCAGGTTGGTTGTATTGCGTACATAATAGCCGGCCTTCTCTTATTCTTCTGTTATCATAACTATGGAACGGTTTTATTGGGCTTTGTATTTATGGGATTTGCATCACTTCCAATAACTTATTTAACAGATCTGATGATGCTGGATTGTGGTACTTACAATGCTCACATCAGCAAAAAGAGAATGGACGGAACCATCGGTGCGATCAAAGGATTTTTGGGTAAGATCGGCGGAGCCCTTGGTCTTGGAATGGTAGGATGGCTACTTCAGCTGGGCAATTATGACGGTACATTAACCTCGCAGCCGGACAGTGCACTGTTTATGATCAGATTTTTGATAGGAATGGTTCCTGTTATTATTTTTGCAGCAATTGCCATAATGATGATGTTCTACAAAGTAGACGGAATGCTGCCGGAGCTCGAGAAAGAGCAGAATATGCATTAAAACACGAGGTGGTCAGAGATGTCTTTTCCAAAAGAATTCCTGTGGGGAGCTGCAAGCGCAGCAACACAGATAGAGGGAGCCTGGAACGAGGACGGTAAGTGCCCGAGCATATGGGATGTTGCAGGTAATCATATAAAAAACGGTGATAATACCTTTGTGGCGTGTGATCACTATCACAGGTACAAAGAGGATGTGGCTTTAATGAAAGAGCTTGGACTTAAGTCCTATCGATTCTCGATCAATTGGTGCCGAATAGTACCTGAGCAAGGCAAAATTAACGAAAAGGGGCTGATGTTTTACAGCAATCTGGTCGATGAACTCATATCTTCCGGAATAGAGCCAATGATTACTCTTTATCACTGGGATCTTCCTCTTTGGATGCACAAATTAGGTGGCTGGAAGAACAGTGCTATCATTGATGAATTTCTGTTTTATGTAGAGGCGGTTGTTGAGTCTTTATCTGACAGGGTTAAATATTGGATGACCATTAATGAGCCACAGGTTTTCATAACGTCTGCGTATGTTATTGGCAATTTCGCACCTTTTAAGTATGCCATTTTCTCGTATAAAAACTGCATCAGAAATTGTCTTTTGGCACATGGAAAGGCCGTAAAGCTTATTCGTCAAAAAGCCAGGACAAAACCGGTGATAGGCCTTGCGATGGCTTCCACAACATATATTCCGGATTCATTTGATGAAGCAGGAATAAAAGAGGCTGCAAAGTATTCCTTTGAATCGACAGTTGGCGAAGGCTCTAACAGTGTTTATATGGATCCGATCGCGCTTGGAAAAGCAAGTCCTTCCATGGCCAAAAAGCTATCGGCTGAAGATCTGAAGATTATTTCTGAGCCCATTGATTTTATAGGCATCAATGTTTATCAACCTTCCAATCCATTGATAAACAAAGAAAAATACAATGCCGACAGCTTGCCAAAAAGCAGTCTTGGCTGGGTTATAGATAGCAGATGTCTTTATTGGACGATCAGGCATTACTATGAAAGATATCATTTGCCGATAATGGTAACAGAAAACGGAATGGCCGGACACGACTCTGTGTCAGCTGATGGTACTGTAGATGATATGATCAGAGTGAAATTCCTGGATGATTTTATTTCTGAGATGGAAAAAGCAGTTGATGAAGGTATTCCCGTGATCGGATATCAGCATTGGAGCCTTATGGATAATCTGGAGTGGTGTAAGGGTTATGAGCCACGCTTTGGCATTATTCGCATAGACTATGACACGCAAAAGCGAACCATTAAGAAGTCAGGATGGCATTATAGAGACATAATCAGAGAAAAGGCGGAGTAAGAATATGAAGAAAGTCGATTTTAACGAAAACTGGAGTTTTAAAACAAAAGACAGGGAACCTGTGGAGCTCACTTTGCCTCATGATGCTCAGCTTTTGGATGGCAGAAGATCTGATTCTCCGGGAGGCAGCGGACATGGATATTTTGTAGGAAATATCTATGAATATGAGAAGCATTTCGAAGCGCCGGCAGAATGGAAGGACTCTCATGTAGAAATTCTGTTTGAGGGCGTATATCGCAATTGCACAGTGGAACTGAACGGCAAAAAGCTTGGCGAGCATAAATACGGCTATACACCGTTTACTTTTGATCTGGATGATGCCCTTAATTATGGCGAAGATAATGTAATAAAGGTCTCAGTAGATAATTCCAAGCTTCCAAACTCAAGATGGTATTCCGGCGGGGGAATCTATCGTCCGGTTTCTCTTGTTGTAGGAGGGAAAAGACATATCGCATTCCGGGGAGTAAGAATAACAACTTTAGATATTAATCCTGCCAGATTGCGAGTACAGGTGGATGCAGATGCAGGCAACATCAGTACAAATATCGTAAAGAATGGAACTATAGTTGCTAAGACCTGTGGAAGTGATTCAGAGGTAGTTATTGATAACGCAAAGCTTTGGTCGGAAGATACACCGGAGCTTTATGAGGCTGTAGTTACGCTCGAATGCGATGGACAGATTGTAGACGAGGTAACAGAGCGCTTTGGTATTCGCAAAGTAACCTGGAGTAATAAAGGTCTTTTCATAAATGGTGTGAATACGCTTCTACGAGGCGGATGTGTTCATCATGATAATGGAGTTATCGGGGCAGCAAGCCTTCCCGAGAGTGAATGGCGCAGAGTCAGGATCCTGAAGGAACAGGGCTTTAATGCCATCAGATCTTCCCATAATCCTGCATCTACAGCGATGCTTGAAGCATGCGACCATTACGGAATGTATGTCATGGACGAAACTTTTGACATGTGGTATGTGCGTAAGACTAAGTATGACTACGGAATGGATTTCAATGAATGCTGGCAGTCTGATGTAAGAGCAATGGTTGAAAGAGATTTTAATCATCCATCAGTCATCATGTATTCCATAGGAAATGAGGTTTCTGAACCCGGCAAGCCTGACGGTGTTAAGCAGGGAAAAGAGATCATTGACTTTGTTAAATCTATCGATTCCTCAAGAGCAGTTACCGGTGGCATGAATCTCATGATTATGAGCAATTATGCCAAGGGAAAAGGCCAGTATGACAATGTGGATAAAGAGCAGGCAGTTAATAAGGATGATGATGGAAAGTCCAAAAACGCCAGCCTGATTTTCAATACAATGGCCACATTTATAGGCCCCGGCATGAACAAAGCCGGAAATTCCGACAAGGTAGATAAGCTTACTACACCTATTTTGGATGCTCTTGATATTGCAGGCTACAACTATGCGAACGGCAGGTATCCTATGGAAGGAGAAAAGCATCCTGACAGAGTTGTGGTTGGCAGCGAAACATTTCCATATGAACTGGGCAAAAACTGGGATATGGTAAAGAAATATCCGTATCTTATCGGTGATTTCATGTGGACTGCATGGGACTATATCGGAGAAGCAGGACTTGGCGCATGGTCATATACAGGTGGTATGCCCTTCAACAGACCGTATCCATGGGTTTTGGGAGGTGCCGGAGTAATAGATATTCTGGGCAACCCTGATGCGAGTGCCGGCTTTGCAAAGGTTATCTGGCATATCACAAATAAGCCTGTCATAGGTGTAAGGCCTGTCAATCACCCGGGAGTGCGTGTATCTAAATCTGTTTGGCGCGGAACCAATGCAATTGAGAGCTGGTCCTGGAAAGGTTGCGACGGAAACAAGGCGGAAGTTGAAGTCTTTGCAGATGCATGTCAGGTTGAACTTTTGTTGAACGGGAAATCCCTTGGTCGCAAGAAGATAAAGGATTACAAGGCATTTTTCAAGACAAAGTATTCAGCAGGAGAACTGACAGCCATATCCTACGATGAAAATGGAAACAAAATCGCCATGAATTCCATGCATTCAGCATCTGAGGCGGGAGTTTGTATTGTGCCTGAGAAAGAAAAGTATGAGGCCGGGGATATTGCATATATCAATATAAACATCCAGGATAAGGATGGCATTGTAGAGTCTAACGCTGACAGAGCGCTTAAGGTCTTTGTAGAAGGCGGAGAGCTTCTGGGCTTTGGAAGTGCAAATCCCTGTACTAAAGAAGATTTTACGAAAGGTGAATATACGACTTACTATGGCAGATCACAGGCCATAGTAAGAAAGACATCCAATGATGCATGTTTCATTAAGGTTTCTTCGGGCAATGAAGAGCAGGTAAAGGAGATATGACAACTATGAAAAAACAGGTGTTTAACCCATATCTTCCAAGCTATGAGTATGTACCTGATGGGGAACCAAGGATATTTGGAGACAGATTATATGTCTATGGTAGTCATGATGCATTTAACGGAAATGACTTTTGCATAAATGATTACGTATGCTGGTCTGCACCGTTAAATGATCTGAGTGACTGGAAATATGAGGGTGTCATCTATAAAAAAACGCAGGATCCCAGGAATGCAGACGGAAAAATGCACATGTGTGCCCCTGACTGTGTTCAGGGAAAAGATGGTCGTTTTTATCTTTATTATCAGCTTCACGTACTGCAGTGCACTTCAGTTGCTGTCTCTGATAACCCGACCGGACCATTTGAATTTTACGGATATGTTCAGCACAAAGATGGAACCCCATGGGGAGAGAAAAAAGGAGATTCCTTTATATTCGATCCCGGGGTACTTGTAGATGATGATGGAAGAAATTATCTGTATGCAGGTTTTTCTGTAACAGGGCTATTTAAGTTTGTTTTTAAAATGCGCGGAAATAAGGTGGATGAGTCAGTATGCTTAGAGCTTTCAGACGACATGATAACCGTTATAGGCGACGAACACGCAATTGTTCCGGGACCTGCTAAGGCTAAAGACACACCATACGAAGGCCATGCATTCTATGAAGCAAGTTCCATACGAAAGATAAATGGAAAATATTATTATGTGTATTCGTCGGAGCTTAGTCATGAGTTGTGCTATGCAGTCAGTGATCATCCTGACAGGGACTTTAAATACGGCGGAACGCTTGTGAGCATAGCCGATATCGGCTTTGAGGGCAACAACAAGCCACTCAACTATCTTGGGAACACTCATGGCGGAATGGTTCAAATCAATGGACAGTGGTACATTTTCTATCACAGACAAACGAATAAGCAAAAATGTGCAAGGCAGGGCTGTGCAGAGAAGATCAGCATCATGCCGGATGGCTCAATTCCTCAGGCAGAGGTTACAAGCTGTGGCTTAAACGATGGACCTCTTGATGTTGTGGGCAGATATGATGCAAGGATTGCCTGTAACTTAAATGCCAAAAACGGAATAATTAAGAGCGATTATGCTTCAAAAGATAAGAAGGATTTATACCCGTATTTTACACAAACAGGCGCAGACAGAGAATCTGACGGAGATCAGTATATAGCAAACATGAAAGATGGTTCCTGGGCAGGGTTTAAATATTTTAAGTTTGATGGTGCAGAGCATACTATTTCCGTAAAAGTAAAATGCAGTGGATCCGGGGTACTCAGGATTGGTACTGATTTAAAAGAGGGATTGGCGGATATAACAATTAATCCATCGGATCAATGGACGACATATGAGGGAACCATAAATTTACCTGATAAAACAGGACCATTGTATTTCACGTATTCAGGTACAGGAAGTCTTGATTTTGACAGCTTTGAGATTTCTTCTGCTGTGAAAGGGTTATAAGTCAGGGAGTACAAATATGAAAGCAACTAATGTAAAAATCGACTATCTGGTAAATCCGATAGGGCTTGTTAACACAAGCCCTAAGTTTTATTGGAATTGTGAAGGTGGAAAAGAACAAAGCGCATATCAGGTTGTCTGCGTACGTGATGAAGAAGTTGTTTGGGACAGCGGAAAGTGCAAATCCTCTTCCATGACGCACATATTCTATTCAGGGAAAGAGCTGAAAAGCAGGGATATTGTTAAGTTTACTATCAGGTTATGGGACGAAAACGACATCCCCGGCGAGGTGGCAGAGGGGTATTTTGAAATAGGTCTTTTAAATCGGAATGATTTTGTAGCGGATTGGATAACCGGTGATTATAATCCGGGCAGAAAGAAGAGGTATCCTGTTGACTATTTCAAAAAAGAGATAACTATATCCTCTAAGGTTAAAAAGGCAAGAATATACGCTTCGGCCCTTGGACTCTATGACATTTTCATTGGTGATAACAGAATTGAGGATTTCATTTTAGCCCCCGGAATTACTGACTACAGAAAAAGAGTGCAATACCAGACTTATGATGTCACGAATTATTTCAAAGAACTCGGAATATACGATATCAAGATGCGTCTTGCAGATGGCTGGTACAGGGGAAGTTCCGCTGCGTTTGGAGTTGTCAATGTGTATGGCAATGTTACAGCTCTTTTCGCCCAGATTGAAATATTGTTTGAAGACGGGACAACAAAAACCATATGCACCGGAAGGGACTGGCAGTGGAGCAATGACGGACCTATAAGATTTGCGGATTTAAAGGACGGTGAGCATATCAATGCTAATCTAAAGCCAAGCTATGCGGGTTTTGCGAGAGTAGCAAAGCTTAAGAATCCTGTGAATCTTGTGGGTTCAGGAAATGTGTATGTTACTGAACATGAACGGTTCAAGGCCAAACTCATAAAAGAAGAAGGAAATATAAAAGTATTTGATTTTGGACAAAATATTGCCGGATATCTTGAATTCGAGGTCAAAGGTGCAAAGGATTCAACAGTCAGAATGTTTGCTGCTGAAGTGCTGGACGAGAATGGTTTTGCAGATATCACTCCAATGCAGGAAACAAGACCTGCTGGAGGCTGGACTACGCCTAAGCTTTTGAATAAGCTAATGACAAATAAGGTAAAAGGAGATATTGATCCAACTCCGAGACAGGAAGTGATCTTCGTCTGCTCTGGCGATAAAGATCACTACAAGACAAGTTTCTCTGTATTTGGATTCAGATATGTGCAGGTAGAGGGCGAGGCAGAAATAGCTTTAGATACATTTGAGTCTATAGCGGTATATTCTGATCTGGAGCAGACAGGTGACTTTACATGCTCAGATAAGAGGATAAACAAGCTGGTAGAGAATACAAGGTGGAGTATGAAGGGGAATTTCCTGGATATACCTACTGACTGCCCTACAAGAGAGCGCCTTGGATGGACCGGTGATGCTCAGATTTTCTTCGATACCGGCGCATATTTTATGGATACTGCAGCCTTTTTTAGAAAGTGGCTAACAGATATGGAAGATGCCCAATACGAAAACGGTCTGATTCCTGCTGTTCTTCCCTATGAGGGAGTTGAAATGATGTATAAATCTACCGGATCAAGTGTAGGCTGGGCAGATGCTGTATATTTAGTCCCTTACAGATACTACAAGCGCTATGGAGATGTTGATATTCTAAAAAGTCACTGGCAGATGATGAAAAAATATGGTGATTATCTTCTGAACAATCGAGGGTTTAAGAATAAAAAGGAAGCAAGAAAAAATCCCTATAATGATTATGTTTATGAAAAGGGCATTCATTTAGGTGAATGGCTTGAACCTGTGGAGTTCAGAGACAAAGTATATGGCAGCAAGGGCAGGCATCCCGAGGAATGCACGGCATACTTATATTTTGCTATGAAAACTCTAAGTGAAATTGCAGACATAATCGGTGAGAGCAGTATCGCGGCTAAGTACAGGGAAGCAGGTAAAAGAGCTAAAGAGGCCTACATTGGTTTGTTTATGAGCGTAGACAGCCTGCGTACAAACAGACAGGCAAAACTAGTCAGGCCAATTGCTTTTGGAATTTTAGATGATACACCGGATCTTTTAAAAAAAGCGCAGGATTCCTTGGAAAAAGCGGTGGAAGCATTTGATTACAGAGTTGGTACAGGTTTTTTATCAACACCATTTTTGCTGAAGGCTCTTTCAGATGCAGGAAAAACGAACGTGGCTTACAAAGTTCTTTTAAATGAAGAGAAACCAGGCTGGCTCTATGAAGTATTACAGGATTCAACAACAGTCTGGGAATATTGGGAAGGTAAAGACGAAAACGGAAAAGGCAGCTTTAATCATTACTCGCCGGGAGCAGTCTGTGAGTGGCTGTTTAATACTACATGTGGAATAATACCGGCAGGAGACCGGTTCTTTGAAATCTCACCAATCCCCGGGGATATATTTACTGAGGCAAAGGCCGTTTATAAGAGCCTTTATGGAGAGGTCCTATCTGCCTGGAAGAAAGAGAATGGTAAAATCATCTATACGATTTCCATCCCGAGTAATTGTGCAGCCGTGATTAACATTCAAGGACAGGCATCGACAAAAGTAAAAACCGGGGTTCACAGATTTGTACTTGATAATTTGTTGGAATCATAGAAAAGAAAGGAAGCGCTGTCAAAGCGTAGGCAGTTCAGCTGTGGTTTTGTTTAAGCCAGGTGCTTGACTTTATGATCATAGAGACTGCCATTATCAATACGATAGAGCATACTCCTAAGCCTGTAAGTGCGGTCATCTGCTTCCTG
>CAMORK010000044.1 GCA_946623755.1 uncultured Butyrivibrio sp.
ATGGCCATGGATAACACCAGAGATCATCAGAAATTCGGAGCAGCGGATAAGCTTTATATCGGTCACTGGGTCTGGGATAAAGAGACAGAGAGTACTCTGGATATAATATCCGACAGTACAGATCTTGGCGGATATTATGTGGAGTTTTTCCTGTACAGGATCGCAGATTACAGAGGGAATGCAGCGCTTTTAGATGATGGAAACCTTTACTTTGAAGGCAGTTTTGATGGGAACAATCTACCGATAAGCGGTGTTATCAGAAAAACGGATAAAGGAATCAGCTTTACGGTAGAAAAATCGGATTTTGAATATGTAGCTGAAGGTGAAGTTTACGATTATACCAGAGAGGAATAACCTGTGAAAAGACAAATTGCTATATTTATGGTGATAGCTCTTTTACTGGCGCTTACCGCCTGCGGAGGTACGCGTACTGAAAATGTTAAGGAAGATGTGCTGGTTGGAAAGACAAGTCCAATCACTAAAGAGAGCTGGAGTCCCAGCAAGCAGCTGTCTGACATTCCTAAAGGAAATCTGACTTTGCCTGCGCTGGAGGCAGAGACTGTTAAAGTGAGCTTCACTCAGGAAGAGGAACAGGGACTTTACGAGTATCCAAAAGGGGAAGTGTCTGTTCAGTATGCGCTTAGCAATCTCAGTGATGATGCGCCATCGGGTGTAAGAGAAGTTTTTCAGGACTTCAACAAGTGGTCACTTGATAAAGCTAAGACAGAGCTTTCAAGTGGTATTGAAAGATGGCATGAATACTGGAAGCAGGTACCTGAAGATAAAAACTATGTATCGATATACTTAACACCACAGATTGGAATCAATCTCACCAGGAGTGACACATCCATAATAAGCTATGTATCTTCTGTATACTGCTGGAACAGGGATTATGAACCGGATATGAGGCTCCTTTATGGGCATACTTTTGATGCTCAGTCCGGAAGGGAGCTCAGCCTTAACGATTTCATATCTGATCCGGAGGCACTTGCCGATATCCTGTGTGATGAGTTTATTGAGCAAAGTGCAGGTGCAGAGCTGAAAGACAGAAAGACTGTCTACGGCAGTGAGGAATTCAGGCAAACAATTCATGAGAGCATATTGGGATGCCGAGACGATGGATGCTTTGCATGGTCGGTAAGTCCGGTGGGATTTGAGTTTAGTTTTGCCGGTGGATTTTATGAACCTAATTATTTTAATTACAGTAAAGAAGAGGTGTTCATTCCGTTCTCCATGTGCAAGGAGTTTCTATGCCAGGAGGTGGGGGCAAGTTATGACTTTGTAACTAAGGTTCCAAACAGTATAACCGATAAGATGCTTGGGATAGAAGAACCTCTGGAGGGTGATGATACAAGATGGCACAGTGAATTCATCGGGCATATTGGTGGCAAAGATTATCTGTATCTTTCAGGAGATGATACGACACTTGCTTACAGGATAAACGAGGATAATGTTGAATATCTGGGGAAGATGGCAGGCGAGATTTACTGGCTGAGATCTGAGGTATACGATCCGGTATTGTGTCCTGAGAGTATTGATATGACACTTACAAAGAATATGCTGTTTGAGCTGGATATACTTAGTGGCGTAGCAGCTATAGGAGAAGATGGTAAGCCGTATCTTACAGAACTGTATACTCAGGAAAACTTTGCGGCTCCTGTAACTGTAGTGAAAAAGTTCAGGACAGACTCTTTTTCCAATCTTCAGAGTACAAAAGCCAAAAAGGGATCAATTGATAAGGATACAGCACTTATCTTTGTCAGGACCGATGGTGATAGTTTTGTTGATGTGAAGGATGAATATGCAGATGATGACACGATATACAGGCTTTACATTTCTGGAAATTATGAAGAGGGCTATGAGATAAACGGACAGCCGGCAGAGGACCTTGTCTCAACAGAGTGGAATTTGGGGGAGTAACGGATGAAGAAGAAAGCCGTATTGGGAGTGGTCCTGGCTTTAATTGTTTTGAAAGCTCTTTTCATGCTATATATGCATTTCAGAACTTATACGGTTGGAAAGGACCCTAAGTTTTCTGAGATAACCAGAGTGTATTGCATGTCGAGCATGTACAGCTCGGAATACGGATATTGCTACGATCAATACAGCATAGTTAATCGCAGCAGCAGATACTATGCTGAGACCAACCTGTTTGACCGGGATAAAGGAGAGCAGGTGGAAACCTCGGTTTATATTACTGAGGATGAATATCTGGCGACTCTTAAACTTATTGAGGGAAGTAAGTACGCTCGGAAGGATGCTCCGAATAAGGACAGAATGGACGGATACATGGACGAACTGAATCAGTCAGCAGACATGTTCTTTGACCACATGCCTGATGGTCCGTACGAGCTGAGATTGTCATCCGATTCCAGAAATGCTTTTATAGGCAGGATAAAAGAGTTTATGGTAGACACGATAACTGTAGGCTTTGTTAATGAAGTCGAGCCCGCTGATGTATGGATCCTTGAAAATACGGAGGCAAACCTAAAGACATCTCTGTGGGGGAAGGCATCATTGCCCAAAGCAAAGCTTGAGAATGAGTACGCTGTCACCGTACGTAAAGATTCTGGTAACTCCTATTTACTGCGGATAATCGATACAGATGAGATTTACTATGCTGCAGATGATATCACACTTAAGGATGGCTATTCCCTGCTCATTTACAGGAGTGATGGGGAGTTTCAGGAAATAATCCTCAGTGTATATGATGAAGCAGGAGAAAAGGTTGCGGACTACAGCGTGTTTAATGCAGCACTGTAGGTGGGGTATGTGGAAATGACATATATCAAAATGGATATCATTTAGATCTTATAACAATACTGAACTTCACGGATCTTTATCGGACTAAGACTCTCAAATGTCTTATTCTGTCCGACTTTTTTGTTGGGAAATGGCTCTTTCACATTTTTCAGAGACATCATAATCGGACTAACTTTGCACTACAGAATTATATGTCCGATAAAATGGCTATTTTTATTAAACTTTTCTAGAAATTTAAGTCAAAAAATCGGACTAAGCAACAGCTATAAGCATCATAGTCCGATTTTCCATCATACACTGTTTCATATTCTTCTAGAATTGATGAAAAATATCGGCTGAAACACTTTATATATTACATTCAGTCCGATGATGGGTAAAAGCAACCTAAAAGATTCCGGCAATGTGTTTACTGGAATCTTTTTTTTGCTTCGGCATACTGGGCGTTGATTTCCTGAAGGGCAGCTGTGTCACCGTCCATGTTGTCGGGGTGATATAGTTTGACGAGCGATTTATATTTTTTGTCTACGCTTTCGCGATTTGTGCAGCCGGCGAAGAAGTCGAAGGATGAGGAGGCTGCCGGATCACGGCGGGATCCGGGATCATCATAGTCGTCTTCGAAGTCTTCATCCTCGTAGTCTTCGTCGTCAAAGTCCTCGTCTTCTTCCTCGTCCTCATAGTAATCATCCTCGTTGTAGTAATCATTTCTTCGCATGTAGTGCCTGTTATTTACATTTCTGCTACGGCGGTCATCATAATAATCGTCTTTGTAGCCTCTGTCGTCTCTTTCGTCCTCGTAGTAATCCTCTTCATCTTCGTAGTAGTCATCAGGATCGTCATAGTCTTCTTCATCATCTTCATCGTAGCTGTCATCTTCATAGAAATCTGCACGCCTGTCTCTCTTGCGGTCTCGTTCTTCCGCTTCGAGCTCTCGATTTCTCTTCTTCATCATCCTGTCATATTTGCGCTCTTCATGTTTCCTTCCGGCTTCAGGGAACAGCCTGTAGTACCTGCCCATTAGCTGGGAGATAAAGCTCTTACCGAAAAGAGCCATCAGGACATAGAGTACAGCATCAACTACGGCAGCGATGAACAGGACATTTCCGTAGGAGGCGAAAACTGAGATCAGGAGCAGTACGCACACTACAGGAAGAAACATGAGAACTGTCAGGACTAAAAGAGCGATGTAAGCAGCATTTCCGCTATAGGGGTGGATATTAAACATCCACCAGCGATAGAGCTCAGCAAAGATGGCAACAGTCACATGGCGCCCTTTATCAAGGATAGGTGTGGCCTGCCTGGCAATGTCTGTCCCTTCCGGGATATTGCTCACAATACTGTTAAAGCCCCCAAAGAGCAGAAATATATTCACAATAAAAAGCAGGAAAAAAACAATGCAGGTGACCGGCAGAGCCGCAAAGAACAGCTTAACAACCTTAAGAAAGCTCTTAAGAAACCATGAAATCAGCGAAAAAAATGCCTTCAGGGCATACAAAAGAGCAGTGGTCACTGCATTGATGATCATTGTCAGAAATGAAACCATTTTGCCTCCAATCAATACTTTCTCAATTATAAGAAAAATGTGACACCTGCACAAGATTTTCATATAATTAAAATACTGTATTATGCGAAAACACGGAGGCTATAAATGACACAGAAGCTTGGGATAATTGCCCTTGAATCAGCAACGGGTATAGGAGAGAAGGTAAACGACACATTAAAGAAATGGCGTGGCGAGGATTATCTTATAGAGTGTGAGTGCCCAAGATTTAACAGCGGAGAAGCCAAGGGGATAATAAGAGAATCTGTCAGGGATAAGGATATCTATATAATTGTTGATGTATGCAATAATTCCATTACCTACAACATGGATGGAGAGCCAAACAGGATGTCTCCGGATGATCACTATCAGGATCTTAAGAGGATAATAGCTGCATGCAACGGTAAGGCTTCAAGGATAACCGTAATAATGCCTTTCCTCTATGAGAGCCGTCAGCACAGAAAGACCATGCGCGAGTCGCTGGACTGCGCTGTTATGCTTAAAGAGCTTGAAGCGATGGGAGTGTATGATGTTGTAACGTTTGATGCACATGATCCCAGAATGCAGAACGTGGTGCCGCTTAAGGGAATCGAGAATATTTCACCGGCGCTGCAGTTTACGCAGGCGCTTCTTACAGAATACGATGATATACAGATTGACAAAGAGCATCTGATGTTTGTTGCGCCTGATGAGGGAGCAACCGAGAGAGTAGTGTTCCTGGCGTCAATCTTTGGCGTAAACATCGGAATGTTCTACAAAAGAAGAGACTATTCCACAATCGTTAACGGTACTAACCCGATTATCGCCCATGATTTCTGCGGAGGAGATGTGTCCGGCATGGATGTCGTTATTGTGGATGATATGATAGATTCCGGCGGGAGCATGATGGATGTCTCAAAGCAGCTCAAGGAAAGAGGCGCAAAAAGAGTATTTATCTTCTCAACCTTTGGTCTGTTCTCAAGGGGCTTTGATAAATTTGATAAAGCGTACGAGGAAGGTGTCTTTGACCGCATGTTTACTACGGATCTTATTCATCAGAAACCTGCATTGTTACAGAAACCGTACTATTGCAGTGTGAAAATGGGAAGATATATTGCTGCGATCATAGACACCATAAATAAGGGCGACAGCCTGCATGCAATCATCAAACCTGCCGACAGGATTAAACAAACTATAGAATACTATAAAAAGAATAAAGCATAATATATGAAAATGTGGTATAGTGTAATTTGACTTATTTTGCAGACCTTTTTTTACAGGAGGAAATATTATGGAGGGTGGTCCCTCTTCGGCCGCTATTATAGCTTTTTTTGTCATTCTCATTATCGATTTCCTGATCCATGGCTTTGGTATGGCACTTGAGCATGTCAGCAAAGATGAGATTGAGAAAAAGAGCCTTGAGAACAAGGACAGGATCAGTGCTAAGCTGTTAAAGCTTCTGGAGGATGAAACTCACCATATAGAAGCAATGCAGCTGCTGACCATCATACTGAACATGGTGCTTGGCATATTATGCGTTATGCAGCTCAGCGGATTTTTTGCAAAGGTCTTTTCATTCTCGGAGAGCGGAGTGACATGTGCAATCATCACTGTGCTGACAGGGATAATTGTGGCGGTGCTCATTATGTGCTTCGGAATACTTATTCCAAGAAGGCTTTCCGCGCGAAACCCTGAGAAATGGGCATACGGTTGTTTCTATCCGGCAGGTATTTTCAGAGTGATCCTTTATCCGTTTGTGATGCTTTCGGTGTTTTTATCAGGCAGTATCCTCTATATCTTCGGAATAAGAGGAGATGACAACCTAACTGATGTTACCGAGGAAGAGATCAAGTCCATGGTAACTGAGGGACAGGAGCAGGGCGTTATTCAGGAATCCGAGGCGGATATGATCTCCAATATCTTTGAGTTTTCTGACAAGGAAGCTCAGGATATCATGACCAACAGAAACGCCATGGTGGCAATTGATGCCAATATCAGCCTGAAGGAAGCGGTAGACTTTATGATGGACACCAACAATTCAAGATTCCCAGTGTATCTTGATGATATTGATCACATCATAGGAATCATGCATATTAGAGATGCCATGAAGAAGCTCTCCGACAGCACGGATTCGGATCTCCCCATCAGGAAGATCAAGGGACTATTAAGGCAGCCCAAGTTTGTCCCTGAGACCAGGAATATTGATTCGCTCTTCCACAGCATGCAGTCTTCCAAGACTCAGATGGTTATTGTCATCGATGAGTACGGACAGACAGCCGGACTTGTTTCCATGGAGGATATCCTTGAGGAGATCGTAGGAAACATCATGGATGAGTACGACGAGGACGAGAACTACGTTAAGCCCACCAGGAACGCGGGCGAGTTTACTGTGGATGGCAAGACTCCTCTTGAAGTACTTGAGAAGAGGTTTAAGATCTCTTTTGAAAAGAGTGAGTTTGAAACCCTCAACGGATATCTTATATCCAAGCTCGACAGGATCCCTGAGAACGATGAGGACTTTGAAGTAACAGTGGATGGCTATAATTTCAAGATTCTTTCAGTTCAGAATCACATGGTTAACAGCGTTCTTCTGACCAAGCTGCCGGAAGAAGCGCCTGCTGAAGAAGAAAAAGAATCAGAAATAGCAAAATAGATTAACAAGTAATACGAAAGGAAGTTTTTATGTCAGGACATTCAAAATTTGCAAACATCAAGCACAAAAAAGAAAAGAATGATGCAGCAAAGGGTAAGATCTTTACCATTATCGGAAGAGAAATTGCTGTAGCAGTTAAGGAAGGCGGACCTGATCCTGCCAACAACTTTAAGCTTGCGCAGGTTATCGCCAAGGCTAAGGCCAACAACATGCCTAACGATACTATCGATCGTGGAATCAAGAAGGCTTCAGGCGCTGAAGGCAACGTTGATTATAAGAACATTACTTACGAAGGATACGGCCCCGGCGGAACAGCCATTATCGTAGAGGCGCTTACAGATAATCAGAACAGAACAGCATCCAACGTTAAGGCAGCATTTTCAAAGGGAAACGGAAATGTTGGTACACCCGGATGCGTATCATACATGTTTGATAACAAGGGACAGATCCTCATCGACAAGGAAGAGTGCAAGATGTCATCAGATGATCTTATGATGCTTGTTCTTGATGCCGGTGCAGATGATTTCAACGAGGAAGATGACAGCTACGAGATCCTTACAACTCCTGATAATTTCCAGGCAGTAGTAGAGGCTCTTAACAAAGAGAATATTGAGACAGCTTCTGCTGAGGTTACAATGATCCCTCAGAACTATGTTGCTGTTACAGATCCTGAGAACGTTAAGTATCTTCAGAGAATTCTTGATCTTCTTGATGAGGATGACGATGTTCAGGCAGTATATCACAACTGGGATGAGCCTGAGGAATAAAACTTAAAATGTTGGGGGACTTAAAATGAAACTGAGACGTGCATGGCCTGCAGTAGGCATCTGGGTTATATTTCTAATATTTGAATTTGTAATGGTGGCAAGTTCCGGTTTCTTTTTAGGTCTTTTCCCCGAAGAGAATAAACTGATCTATTCCATAGTTTTTGCAGTACTTAGTATTCTGCTCATGTCGGTTGTTGTGATATTTGCAGGCAGGTGCAGCGACAGCCTTGGTGCAAGCAAGTGGCCGACAAAGCTGCCGTTTGTCATTGTCTATCAGATAGTACTGGCCCTCATTTTTACAGGCGCAGTATGGTATAGATTTGAACTGCTGGCACATACATCGCAGGAGATCACAGGCAAGCTGAGCCTTTATGAGAATGCCATGGTCGGCGGAACTCCTGTAGCAGAGTACGATCTTTTATCTATCATCTACTCAAGTATACTTAGGGTTATACTTCTGTTTACCGGTAATATCATTACGGTTCCGTTTTTTTTCCAGATAGCATGCTTTTTATTGTTCATGATATGCAGTTTTTATACTGTTAAAAAACTCCTTGGCTACGGCGGGGCACTTGTGTTTACGGCATATGTTGCTTTCATGCCGGTATTTACACCAGCATTTACAGGACCGGAGCTGAGTACAGGCCCTTTGTTCATGGCAATGTTTGGAATTGAGATGCTCTTTGTGGCACTCTTTCTGGAAGGCACATTTAAGAAAAAATACAAATCAGGAGCCTGGGTAATCTGGTACATCTTAGTAGGCGTAGTGGTTGGCTTTATGTCCTATATGGATGCCGGAACCATTATCATGATCGTTCCGTTTTTGATTGCAGTGCTGTTTATCTATGGAACAGAGGTAAAGGAAGAGGCCTTCAGACTTTTAATTGTCATAGCAGCGGCTGTATTTACCTTTATCGCCATGATAGTTCAGGAGCAGGGCTTTATCATGTTCTATTCCCGCTTTGCAAACTGGACATCATATTATTTTCATAACCTTAACACCTTTGATATGTTCTGGGCTTACACGGATTACAAGGTCATCTATCTTGTTACTCTCGTTATCATGAGCGGAGTGATCGTGGGATTTTGGAAGAACAGGACAGTTGAGAAGATTTCACCGTGGCTTTGGTCCATAATTTTCATCTTTGTCTCAGTTCCTTTTATGGGAGCCACAAGGATGAACACACAGACCTTCGTGACAGTGTACTATGCATTTATTCTGGCTTGTGTAGTATCTCTTATTGCGCTTCCGGCTGATGAGGAAGAGGCAGAGTATGTAGAAGAGTCTATAGAAGAGAAGACAGAAGAAGACCTTAAGGCCCTGGCAGAGGGGGCAGAAGAGGATTCTGCAAAAGAGCCTGAAGAAGAAATTCAGCAGACTTCACCAAAGGCAGAGAAGCCAAAAGCTGATCCTGAGCCTAAAGAGGAAGAACACAAGGGGCACTTTGTACCTGAAGGAATGGTGCTTCCTGAGGATGACGAGGATGTCGATCTTACACCTCGCATGAAGTTACCTGAGTTTACAGGAACCATCAGCCTTGCTGAGACAGCAAGGCAGGTCAATGAGAAACTCAAGGTACAGGAGAAAAAGGCAGAAGAGAAGAAAACAGAAATCAAGAAAGAAGAAATAAAAAAGACAGAAGAAAAGAAGACTGAAGAGCGCAAGAATAAAGCAGTCGCCGCTGTAAAGCCGAAGAGAGATGACTTTGATATCGACCTTAAGCCCGGCGATGACTTTGATCTATAAAGAATTACAGATAGGATGGAATATAAATGAGAATTGAAGATTTATCTTCTTACGAGATCATTGAGAAGAGACGTATCGATGACCTCAATTCAGAGAGCTATTTAATAAGGCACAAAAAGTCAGGGGCAAGAGTAGCTCTTTTATCCAATGATGATGACAACAAGGTGTTCGCAATCGGTTTTAGGACACCGCCCAAGAACTCGACAGGAGTAGCCCACATTATTGAGCATACCGTGCTATGCGGATCAAAAGAGTTTCCGGTGAAGGACCCTTTTGTAGAGCTTGTAAAGGGTTCGCTCAATACATTTTTGAATGCAATGACATATCCGGACAAGACCGTGTATCCGATCGCCAGCTGCAATGATGCTGACTTCCAGAATCTGATGCATGTTTATCTTGATGCAGTCTTTTACCCGAATATATACAGCACTGACAAGATATTCAAGCAGGAAGGCTGGCACTATGAGATGGAGGATGAGAAGAGTGATCTTACCATCAACGGTGTTGTTTACAATGAGATGAAGGGAGCTTTTTCATCTGCGGATGATATGCTCTCAAGAGAGATCCAGAACTCTCTTTATCCTGATACAACCTATGGCATTGAGTCAGGCGGAGACCCTGATGTTATCCCTGAACTCACCTATGAGGAGTATCTGGACTTCCACAGAAAATACTATCATCCTTCAAACAGCTATATTTACCTGTTCGGAAACATGGATATGGCCAAGAAGCTTGACTATATCGACAAAAATTACCTCTCTAAGTTTGACCGCATAGAGGTTGATTCAGAGGTTGATGTCCAGAAGGCATTTGAGGAGCCCAGGAAGGTGGTTAAGCCTTATCCCGTACTTCCTGACGATGAGATAGCCAAGAACACATATCTTTCATACAACTTCAGTGTGGGCTCACCTCTTGATAAGAAGCTTTATATTGCTTTTGATATCCTTGATTATGCCCTCTGCTCAGCACCCGGAGCGCCGATCAAGAAGACTCTTATCGAAAAGGGAATAGGACAGGACGTATACAGCGAGTATGACAACGGCATCAGACAGCCTGTTTTCTCAATCGTTGCCAAGAATGCTGACGAATCACAGCTCGATGAGTTTGTTGATACGATTCAGGGTATTCTCAGACAGCAGGTGGAGAATGGAATTGACAAGAAGTCTCTTCTTGCAGGTCTTTCCTATGATGAGTTCAAGTACCGTGAGGCTGACTTTGGCCGCTTCCCCAAGGGCTTATTGTACGGACTTCAGGTATTCGACAGCTGGCTCTATGATGACAACATGCCCTGGATAAATGTTGAGGCCAATGAGACCTTTGCAGAGCTCAAAAAGGAAGTGGATGGCAGATATTTTGAGGAGCTTGTACAGAAGTATCTTCTTGATAACAATCACAAGAGCGTAGTGGTTCTGCGACCTGAGAAAGGTCTTACCGAAAAGAAGGATGAGGAGCTCAGGGACAGACTTCAGAAATACAAAGAATCTCTTTCAGAGGAAGAGATAAAGAAGATCGTGCAGGAAACAAAAGAGCTGAGGGAATATCAGGACACACCGGATGATCCTGAAGATCTTGCCAAGATACCGCTTCTTACCCTCGCGGATATGAGGAAGGAAGCCGACAGATTTATTTATGAGCTCAGAGATGCCGAAGGAACCAAGGTTCTTTTTCATGATGTGTTTACAAATGGCATTGCATATATCAACTTTGTATTTGATATGAGCAGCGTTGATGCCGAGCTGCTTCCGTTTGCATCTTCTCTCAAGAAGGCACTTGGTATGCTGAATACTGAGCATTACAGCTACGGTGATCTTTACAACGAGATCAACATCAGAACCGGTGGGATCAGCGGATCCATCAGCACATATACAGACTCTGATGACGTCACAAAGTTCCAGACCAAGTTTGAGATCAGCGTCAAGGTGCTTCATGACAATCTCCGTTACGCATTTGATCTGGTAAAAGAGATCATGACTTCCACAGATTTTGACGATATCAAGAGACTTCGCGAGATCTTTGGTGAGCAGTACGCAAGACTTCAATCAGATCTTGCATCTGCAGGACATCAGAGCGCAGCTCTCCGTGCCATGTCCTATGTATCACCTTCAGCAATGGTGTCGGACAATGTAAGCGGAATAGGATATTTCAGACACCTTGAGAAGCTCAACAAGGCTCTTGATACAGAAGATGGGGCAAAAGAGCTTGTAGAGAAGTTTGAAATGCTCTGTCATCTTATCTTCAGACCGGAGAACCTTCTTGTGGACATCACAGGAACAGAGAAGGAATATGACGGAATGGAGGAGCAGACCAAAGCATTTGCGCAGGCTCTTTATACAGATGATGTATCTAAAGGAGAGCTTAAGCTTGTGCCTCAGAAGAAGAACGAAGGCTTTAAGACGGCCGGACAGGTTCAGTATGTATGCAGAGCCGGTAATTTTGCCAAAAAAGGCCTTAAGTACAACGGATCCTTAAGAGTTCTTAAGGTTATGATGGGCTATGACTATCTTTGGAAGAATATAAGAATCCTTGGAGGAGCTTACGGCTGCATGAGCAGCTTTGCCAAGAACGGCGACAGCGCCTTTGTGACCTACAGGGATCCTCATCTTAAGAACAGTATTGATATATTTAAAGGTGCATCCGATTATCTCAGAAATTTTGATTCTGACGACAGAACGATACTTCAGTATATAATCGGAGCAATTTCGGATCTTGATACACCCAAGACACCATCGGCAAAAGGGGCTTATGGGCTTACAGCTTACCTGTGCAACGCCAGGATGGAGAACATCCAGAAGAACAGGGATGAGCTTCTTGGTACCACTAGGGAGACCATCAGAAGTCTCGCGGATTATGTGGATGCATTTATGTCGGATGAGTGCCTGTGTGTTATAGGCTCAGCTGAGAAGATAGATGGAGCATCAGAAATCTTCGGATCAGTAGAACAGCTTGTCGGAAGATAAGAGATCTTTTTAATGACAGAGATTTTAGTCAAAAGGAGGAGACTTATGAAAAAGAGAAGTGTGAGAGTGTTGGGAGCGGCAATGGCTCTTTTTATGGGAGTGGCACTGACTGCCTGCGGATCATCAGGTGATTCTGCCGGATCAGCCAAATACGCAGCAACTGAAACAGCAGCGGATTATGGCGTGTATGAGGAGCCTGCTGCGGCTATGGAGATGGCAGATGCTTCAGGTGCTACAGACAGCCAGACTCAGGTAAATGACACCAGCAGAAAGCTTATTAAGACTGTTAATCTCGATACTGAGACAGAGGACCTTGATCAGACAGTATCCCTTATAGAGCAGAAAGTAACAGGACTTGGCGGATACATAGAGTCCAGCAATATCAACAACGGAACAACCTATTCCGGACGTTCATCAAGAAGTGCCAGTATCACAGCGAGAGTTCCTGCTGTAAGCCTTGACTCCTTTGTTGATTCTGTAGAAGGAAACACAAACATCACAAGAAAATCTGTCAATGTAGATGACATCACTCTTACATATGTTGATATTGAGAGCAAGAGAAACTCCTTGAGAACCGAGGAAAAGAGACTTTTGGAGATCCTTGAGTCCGCTGAGACAGTAGAGGATATCATAACCGTAGAGGATAAGCTGGCTGATGTAAGATACGAGCTTGAGAGCATAGAGTCACAGATCAGAAGCTACGACAACCTTGTTGATTACAGCACTGTATATCTTAACATCGAAGAGGTTGTTAAGTTCACTCCCGTAGAAAAAGAGAGCGCCTTCAGCAGAATGGGCAAGGGCTTTATGGAGAACCTCTCTGATGTGGGCGAAGCTATTGTTGACTTCCTTGTATGGTTCGTATCACACATTCCCGGACTTATAGTATTTGCCATTGTTGTAGTAATTATTGTGCTAATTATCAGAGCAATTGTTGTGGGAAGCCAGAAGAAAAAAGCTAAGAAGATGCAGATGATGTATCAGGCAGCTGCGCGGAACACAGCTGCAGCACCAACTAACCAGGCACCTCTGCAGGCTAAAGAGCCTGAAAAAGGAAATGATGGAAACAAGTAATTTTAAAACAGGATTTGTAACCTTAATAGGACGACCCAATGTCGGTAAATCTACCCTGATGAATCATCTCATCGGACAGAAGATCGCCATAACCTCCAACAAGCCTCAGACCACCAGAAACAGGATCATGACTGTTTTTACCGATGACGAGGCTCAGATGATATTCCTTGATACTCCGGGAATCCATGACACCAAAAATAAGCTTGGTGAGTACATGACAAGGGTAGCAAAGAGCACTCTGGAAGAGGTTGATCTTATTCTGTGGCTTGTTGAGCCCAGCACCTACATCGGTGAAGTTGAAAAGTCCATCATTGAGGAACTTAAGAAATCCAAGAAGCCTATCATACTGGTGATCAATAAAATAGATACCGTATCCGCGGAGAGCCTTCAGAAGTTTGAAGATGCCTATACTAAGGAAATGGATTTTGCCAAAGTGGTTAAAGTGGCAGCCCTTAAGGGCCAGAATGTGGACGGCGTTCTTGCTACAATCAAGGAATTTCTACCCTATGGGCCGGCTCTTTACGACGAGGATACCATTACGGATCAGCCCGAGAGGCAGATAGCGGCTGAGATAATCAGGGAAAAAGCTCTTCGCCTTCTTCAGGATGAGGTACCTCACGGAATCGCTGTCACGATAGAGACCATGAGGATGAGGGAGAAAAAGGCTGGTAAGCCGGGGAAAAAGAGACACCAGCATCCGCCTAAAAAGAGCGCACTGGAAAAGCAGATGGCTGATGATATGGAAGATCTTCCGGATGGCCCGGTTGTCTTTTCACTGGATGATATGAACGTCGAGGAAGAGGCATATGATCCAAACGGTATCATGGATATAGAAGCAACTGTCATTTGCGAGAGAGACTCCCACAAGGGAATCATTATAGGAAAGGGCGGCGCTATGCTTAAGAAAATAGGAAGCGCAGCCAGAAAAGACATAGAGGAGCTCGTAGGATGTCAGGTGAATCTGCAGCTTTTTGTCAAGGTCAGACGAGACTGGCGTGATGATACACAGCAGATGAAGAATTTTGGCTACAATCCAAAGGATTTTAAATAGGAGCTTTTGATGGAAGATATCATAACCGTCAGAGGAATAGTACTAAAACATAGTCCCAGTGGGGATTATGACTGGGTGGCAACTATATTCACCGCAGAGAGGGGCAAGATTACCGCCTTTGCCAGAAGTGCAAGAAAGCCGAACGGACGGCTCTCCGGCACAGTTGAACCTTTCTGCTTCGGAACTTTTAAGCTCTTTGTCGGTAAAAGTTCCTACAATATAGTAGAGGCGGATATAGAAAACTACTTTGAAGGATTTAGGGGGGATCTTGAAGGTGCCTGTTACGGCACCTTTTTCCTTGAACTGGCTTCTTACTATTCCAAAGAGAATATTGAGGACAGGGAACTGCTGGGACTTTTGTACATTTCCCTCAGGGCTCTTCAAAAGGACACCATTCCCAATAAGCTTGTGCGGTGTATATATGAGCTGAAGAGCCTCCAGATAGAGGGAGAGTATCCCGGGGCTCCGCAGAAAATGGAAATACTTGAATCTACAAGATATGCTCTTTCTCATATAGAGAGTGCAAGGCTTGAGAAACTGTACACTTTTAATGTAAGTGATGAAGTTCTGAATGAACTGTGCAAGATCACATCTTTATACAGGACAAGGTTTATTGACAGGACACTAAAAAGCATGGAAATGCTCGCCACCTTTGACGATGCCCTGTAAAGAAGGCGCTATTGAAAAAGAAAAATGATTTGGATATAATTACTTTGTTTGTGAGGTGAAAAGGTGGTAATAATGGGTAAATTTGGATCCGGATTTCGGATAAAGAGAATACTTGCGGCTGTAGCCGTAATGTCTTTTACCGTGACAGGACTTACCGCGTGTGGAAAAGAAACAGCCGGAATTTCTACCGTTTCGGTGGACAAAGAAGGCAAGGTGGAGAGCATCCTGTATGAGGAGTTCGACAAGGACTACTATAGTCTTGATGAACTAAAGAGCATGGCAGAAGATGAGATATCCGGATACAATTCAGAGTATGAAGTACCCAGGATCACGCTATCCGACGCGCAGCTTCTTGAGGATGAATCAGTTGTTAAGCTGACAATGGATTTTGAGAGCACATCGGACTATTCATTTTACAATCAGGTGGATTTGTTCTACGGAACAGTGGAAGAGGCCAGAAATTCAGGCTATGAACTTAATCTGAACCTGGTGGACGATAAGGGAGAGAATATCGATCCTTCAATAATCGACAAGAACCCTGACAGACATATCATCATCACAAACGACAAGACCAATATAAAGACTCCCTACAATATTCAATATATGTCCAAGGGAGTTACCTGCCAAGGAAAAAAGGAAGCAGAGCTGCACTCAGTAACCGCTGAATACGCACAGCTCCTTCTTTCAAAATAAGAAACATTTACAGAGAGGAATATTTAAGATGGAAAAATCAGCAAAGACAATGGACAAGATTGTTGCTCTGGCAAAGGGAAGAGGCTTTATCTATCCCGGATCTGAGATCTATGGCGGACTGGCGAATACTTGGGACTACGGTAATCTCGGAGTAGAGTTCAAGAACAATGTCAAGAAGGCATGGTGGCAGAAGTTCGTACAGGAGAGCCCTTACAACGTGGGTGTAGACTGTGCGATACTTATGAACCCTCAGACATGGGTTGCTTCAGGACATCTTGGTGGTTTCTCAGATCCTCTTATGGACTGTAAGGAGTGCCACGAGAGATTCAGAGCAGACAAGATCATTGAGGACTTTGCTGCTGAGAATAACATTACACTTGAGACTTCAGTTGACGGATGGTCTCATGAGGAGATGGAGAAGTTCATCAATGACCATAACGTTCCATGTCCTTCATGTGGCAAGCATGACTTTACAAGCATCAGAGAGTTCAACCTTATGTTCAAGAC
>CAMORK010000045.1 GCA_946623755.1 uncultured Butyrivibrio sp.
GCAATAGCATACACATTGTTCTTTATCATTTTATTTGTTTCAATAATGGAATTTAAATTTATCGGTGGAAAGGAGGATTAAAGCATGGCAACCAAAATAAAGAGAGCGATTCTCTACATAGCACTCATAATACTTGGTCTGATGTGCCTTCTTCCCTTTTGGCTGATGATGGTAAATTCAACAAGGTCAGGCGTTGAGATAACGCATTCCTTTTCATTTCTGCCGGGACACTCCCTTAAAGACAACTGGAAGGTTCTCTTTGAGTATGTGAATCTCTTTTTGGGACTCTTTAACAGCTTCAAGGTTGCTGTTCCGGCAACTCTCCTAACAGCCTATTTCTCAGCTATCACAGCTTTTGGAATGGCTATGTACAACTGGAAAGGGAATAACGTTCTTTTTAGAGTAATAGTAATATTTATGATGATTCCGGCGCAGCTCTCACTGATTGGTTTTTATAACCTCTGTCAGAAGCTGCACCTGATCGATTCGTACATTCCGCTTATCATACCGGCAATTGCATCACCGGGAATCGTATTTTTCTTAAGGCAGTATACCAAGGCAACGCTTTCAAAATCCCTTATGGAAGCAGCCAGGATCGATGGAGCATCCGAGATCCATATATTCCACAGGATAGTACTTCCCATCATGGCACCCGGTATAGCAACCATGTCAATCGGAACATTTATAGGAAACTGGAATTCCTACCTCTTACCTTTGATTCTTTTAAACACACCGAAGAAAATGACCCTCCCGGTTATGATTTCTACACTTAATGCAGCAACGGATCTGCAAAAGAATCAGGGTGCCATTTACCTTGGAGTAGCAATTTCGGTTGTACCTATAATCATTGCTTTCTGCTTCTTCTCACGATACATTATCAGCAGTATTTCCGCAGGAAGCGTAAAAGAGTAATTTTCCCCCCGGACTGACGCATTAATTCGATGCGTCAGTCTTTATCATGGGGTATAATAAGGACTATGAAACTTAGGAAACTTTTGAAGATAAATGTAGTGGTAATATTTATTGCAGCCCTGATTCTCAGTGGCTGCTCTTTTGGCGTTTTCGGAAACGAAAAAGGTGAAAGCTCTGATGGGACTTATGAGAGTACACCAGACGGAGGAGACAGTGTGACCTTCGACTGGTACATCAACTATTCCTGGTTTACCACCAAGTGGGGGCAGAATGCAGTATCTAAGGCTATAACCGAGAAGACAGGTGTAAATATAAATTTCATCACTCCCCAGGGTAATGAAGAGGAGAAGCTCAATGCTCTCATTGCCTCCGGGTCTCTTCCGGACCTTATCACCCTTGGATGGTGGGAACCTCAGGTCAACGAGATGATACAGAAGGACATGGTATATGCCCTCAATGAACTGGCTGATAAGTATGATCCTTACTTCTGGACTGTGACTGATGATCAGGCGGTGAGCTGGTATACCCAGGATGATGGAAATATCTACGGATATCCATGTTCGTCTGTAACTCCCGATGATGTTAACTCTGACAACAACATCGGTTCCAATCAGACTTTCCTTGTGAGAAAAGATATTTATGAAGCCATAGGCAGTCCTGACATGACTACCATAGAAGGCTTTGAAAACGCAGTAAAAAAGGCAGCTGAGGAGTTTCCTGTAATTGACGGCAAGCCACTTATTCCTATCGGTGCTCACTATTTTGATGATATCGGAAATGTGTCTTTTGACCAGTATCTGCAGAACTTCCTTGCTGTTCCTTATGAGAAGGACGGGAAACTCTATGACAGGGATACAGATCCCGAATATATTGAGTGGCTTAAGATGTTCAACCGCCTCTCAAGGGAAGGATATCTCTCAACGGATGTCTTTATCGACCAGAGAACCCAGATGGAGGAAAAGATAGCTCAGGGCAGATATTTCTGCATGCTGTATCAGTACACCGATATGTCAGATCAGCAAAAGACTCTTTATGCCAAGGATCCGAACAGTATTTATATAGCAGTTGACGGTCCCAAGAATGAGAACGGTGATGACCATGTACTGCCGACCAATACCGTAAACGGCTGGACCATAACCATGGTTTCCAAAAACTGCGAGAACCCCGACAGGGCAATCCAGTTCATTGACTACCTTATATCCGAAGAAGGCCAGAAAATGGTATATCTCGGTATTGAAGGCGTTACCTATGATGTGGTTAACGGCAAAGAGGTGGTAAGGCCTGATGTCCTGGAACTGCTTAACACAGACAGAGGCGCTTATGATGAACTCTACGGTGCCGATGATGCTTACTGGATGTTCCAGGACAACGTCATGCAGCAGAAGTGGCGTCAGAAGAACGAAGGACCCACGGCTCAGCTTGAAGAGTGGACTTACAAATACTCGGCATACACGGGACAGTATGATGTGAGCTTCCCGGCCGGCAGTGATGAAGAATATACGGATGAAGCTATAGACAGGCTATGGGGCAGCACGTTAATAGAGCTGCTTCTTGCCGAAAGTGATGAGGATTTTAACGCCACTCTGGCGAAGTTCAAACTGAAAAGAGACGCCCTGGGCTACAGGGAACTGATGGAGAAAAAGTACAGGTATGTCATTGAAGCCAAGGAAAAGCTGGTGCTTTATTAATAGCCAAAAACTTAATATAAGACTTACCGGAATTGTGCTTTTGTTTGTAATTATTCCGGTAGCTATCCTGGGCGGAATTGTCTTTTACAATATGGAGCAGTCGACCATAAGGGAGAACGTAAGCTTCACACAGGCAACCATGGAGAGGCGTCGTGATTCAATCAAAAACAACGTTGACTCCATCAATATGTCTACTCAGTTCTTTTTGTCCAACGAGAAGATGAACTTAGTGCTGGTCGATGCAAGGGTGGGCAATAAGCACAGTACCAGAGAGTGGCTGGAAATATATAAGAGTGATGTTGCTGCTCTTGAGAGACTTATCAACACAAACCCTGTACTGGGCGGCGTGAGATACTATGCAGTCACAGACAATGTGCAGGAGATGATGCCTGTTCTTTATAACCACGACAGGCTTTTAAGGCAGGAATGGGCTGTGATGGCTGAGAGCGGTGGATGGATATTTAATTACACCGACAAACTCTTTGAAAACTCAGACACTACACCGATGCTGGCGTTGATAACGCCTATTGTGAACAGACAGTATGGGCTCATCGGAACTATAGAAGCAGGCATGGCTATGAAGACGATGTTTCCTTCCATGTACGAGAATGTTCCGGGTGAGACCAGCTGCTTTGTGACGGATACAGGCAATATCATATTCGGAAGTAATGAAGATACTTCCGTGTCGCAGATAGCTACGTCAATTTCGCAGCAGATGATGGATACAGTAAGGGAAGGTGACACTCCCGGTATAACAACCTTTTATGATAAGGGCATAAAGAGTGTTATCTCCGGAATGTACATATCCGAGCTTGGTGGAACGCTGGTGTCGGTCAATGATATATCCGGAAGCCTTTCTCAGGTTTATCAGCTCAGGAACAACTATATCATTGGAATGATACTGATCCTTCTGATGATGGCATTTATAATAAACCTCCTGGTCAATCATGTACTTAAAAAATTCTATGAAGTACTTGCAACCATCAGAGCTGTCAGAAAAGGTAACCTGGATATCAGGACAGCAGAGGATGGCAGGAACGATGAGATGGGTGAGCTGGCACATCAGGTCAACCGAATGCTGGACAATATCCAGAATCTTATGAATGAGAACATTCAGAGAGAGGTCCTGGTAAAAGACTCACAGCTACGCGCTCTGCAGAACCAGATCAATGCACACTTTATATACAATGTCCTTGAATCCATCAAGATGATGGCTGAGATGCAGGAGGAATACGATATTTCCGATGCGATCACAAGCCTGGGCAAGCTCCTTCGCTACAGTATGAGATGGACTTCCAAGACGGTCCTTGTCTCTGAGGAACTGGAATATATCAAGGACTACATGGCTCTTATCAACTTAAGGTTTGACTATGAGATTTATCTCTCCCTCAATGTGCCTGAAGAGATCATGAAACAGAGCATCCCCAAGATGAGTCTGCAGCCTATTATAGAAAACGCCATTATTCACGGCGTTGAGGAACTTGCTGACGATACAACAATCTATGTCAAGGGAATTCCCGAAGGAGAGCGATGTATCATTGAGATCACCGACAACGGCAGGGGTATGAACGACGAGGAGCTTGAGGTGCTCAGAAAAAAGATCTCCGGAGAAATTGAGACTAAGGGCGGATCAAGCAACGGTATCGGCCTTAAGAACGTTCAGGACAGGATACATATGGAGTTCGGTGAGCAGTACGGAATCGAAGTGGCGGCCATGGAAGGGTGCTACACTAAAGTGTGCGTGAGCATACCAATGAAGAGAGTAAGTTTGAAGACAGAGTAAGGGAGTCTTTTTATGCGTAAGGTTTTGGTAGTAGAAGATGAAAAACTTATAAGACAGGGAATTGCCACCATGATTAAGAGGTGCGGAGTTCCTGTGGAGGAAGTCATAGAATGCGCCAATGGGCTGCAGGCTCTGGATGTCCTTAAGGAGCAGACGATCGATGTGATGTTTACTGACATCAGAATGCCCAAGATGAACGGTATCGAGCTGGTGCAGGCAATGAAGCAGTTTAACAATCCGCCTTTGTCTGTTGCTGTCAGCGGATATGACGATTTCACTTATGCAGTGGAGATGATGAGGCAGGGCGTAAGGGAGTACATCCTAAAGCCTGTCGAAAGAGACAAGCTCAGGGCAATCATGGAAAAGCTTGATGCTGAGATCAGCCAGAAGCTCGAGGATGAAAAAAAAACTGAAAATGCAGCCAGGCATCTCATAAAGTATCTTCTTATGGATGACGAGGCTTCTGACAGTGAACTTGAACTTATCAGCAAGAATATCAAAAATACTGCAGGAGATTCATTCTATTGCCTTATCGCAGCAGGCAGTGACCCGCTGATGCCTATCCTTGATGATCAGAGTGCAATATCCGGTCCTGACGGGATGGAGATCTTCATACTTGGAAAAGATAAGATAGAGGAGCTTAAGGCAGAGGAAGGAATCAGCTCTTTTGCCGGATTAAGCGATATCTGCACCGATTCAAAAGAGCTGAAGAGAGCATATAAAGAGGCGCTGGCAAGAAGAGAGAGAGCATTTACCCGCAAAGTGCCACTGTTCTCCGGTGAAAGGGTGAACCCGGTGGCAGAGTCACTTCTTGAAAACGGGAAAAGACTCTGTGAAAAAGAAGCTGTATCTGCAAGAGTTCAGCTCATCGGAACCAGCAGAAGAGACGACCTTGAAAAAGAGTGGAACGGATTTTTTACAGCTACAGAAAGAGGTCATATTACGGCTGATGATTTCAGAAGGGCTATGCAGGAGTTTGCTGCGGAATATCTGAAGGTTTACCAGAAGGAAGTGGAAGGCGAGCTTTTAATGCCTTTATCATTTCTGACAATAGATGATTACAGGCAGTGCTTTATGGACTTTGCACTCAGGGCATCCAGGGAGCATCAGCAGCCTGATGGAGCAGACCAGACAAGGCAGAAGATACAGGAAGCCATCAGCTATATCAGGGAAAACTATAAGACCGACATCAACATGGCAGTGGTTTCAAATGAAGTATCAATGAACTACTCGCTCTTTTCATCAGCGTTTAAAAACTATACCGGTACCAACTTTGTGGGATTTGTAAGAGACTTAAGGATCGGAGAAGCCAAAAAACTGCTTGCGACAACACCGCTTAAGGTGAACGAAATTTCCGCAAGAGTTGGGTATGACAACGAGAAACATTTCATGAAGAGCTTTAAGGCAATCGTTGGCGTTTCTCCCAGTGAATACAGGAAAAACATGGGCTCGGACAACTGAGTAATCTATCGAAAAACAGTATAAAAATTTTACACCTCTCTAAAAAATGAGACCTTAAACGTTATCGGGGAAAATGAGATAATTTTAATAACATTTGGGGACATTATTTAGGGAGGTGTTTTAATGAAGAAAAAATTGTTGTCCGCAAGGTTTCTTGCTTCAGCGATGACGGGTATGCTGGTAGTTACTTCACTGCCTGTATCGGGATTTACCGTTTATGCTGAAGAAGGCATTGAAACCGAAGAAACAGGGGAAAACGAAAGCGTTCAGAGTCTGAATGTGCTTGAAAAGGGCAAGTGGGATTTCTGGACAGGAGAAGGTGGAGCCGGAAGTCTCGAAGTTTTGGATAACGGCGATGCTGCCATCAAAGTTGATGCTACAGGCTTGCAGAACTTTGCGGTTCAGTACACTCATGCGCTGAATCTCGTAGAGGGTGAGACCTATCATCTTACCGGTGATTTCTACTGCGATGAGGATGCAGTAGTTTTCATCAATGTGCAGGAAAGTGTGAACTGGAGTTCCATACTCAGTGAGAGTCCATACAGACTTGAGATCAAAGCAGGGGAAGTGGCTCACCTTGACATCACAACAAATGCAGCAGGAGCCGGCTTTGTAGAAAACGGAAAGCTTGCTCTTATGTTCGGCGATGGAACAGAGAATGCAGGTAAGACAATCACTGTTTCTAACATGAGCCTTTACGGTGCTTATGTAGAACCTGAAACAAACGAAGGCGGCGAAGGCAGCGAAGGAGAAGCAGAAACTCCTGAACTTCCGGGTTCCATGGAAGCAGCGTTTACTCTTGATAATGTGAACAACGAGCTTACAAAGAATGCCTGGGATTTCTGGACCGGAGAAGGCGGAGCAGGTACTTTCAGCACTAACGATGACGGTGCAGGTGTTGTTAAGATTGATGCCGAGGGAGGCCAGCAATGGGCAGTTCAGCTTCCACAGGCTTTAAATCTTACAGAGGGAAAGACCTACAAGCTCAGCGGTGATTTCTACAGCGAAGAGGATGCTGTAGTATTCATAAACATTCAGGAGACACTTGGATGGTATTCCATTATAGAAGGAAATCCATATAAGCTTGAGCTTAAAGGCGGAGAAGTAACACATTTAAATGTTACTACTTCAGCAGCTACAGCAAACTTTGAGTCAGCAGGTAAGATTGCGCTTATGTTTGGAAACGGAACAGGCAATGCAGGTAAGAGTGTTACAATCGCAAATCTGGCCCTGATCGATACTGATGCATTAGAAGAAAATGGCGGAGCTGTCAGTGGTGAAAATCTTCTTACAGCCGACGGATGGGATTTCTGGACAGGAGAAGGCGGAGCCGGAAGCATTACAGATAAGGGTAACGGCGATGCTGATATCAGAGTGGATGCAGAAGGCAGCCAGGTTTACGCGGTTCAGTACACACATATGTTAAATCTCACAGAGGGTGAGACATATACTCTCGAAGGTGATTTCTACTGCGAAGAAGATGCAAAGGTGTTTGTAAACCTTCAGGAGGCTCTGAGCTGGGGATCAATCCTTGATCCGAGTCCCTATACTCTTGATATTAAGGGTGGCGAGACAACTCATCTTGAGCTCCATTCTGCAGCAGCAACAGCAAACTTTGCAACTGATGGCAAGCTTGCGCTTATGTTTGGAAGCGGCTCCGGCAATACCGGTAAGACCATTACAGTTACAAACATGAGCCTTAAAGCTGATGGAAATGCAGCCGGAGGCTCACCTGTTAAGGGCAATGAATATGACTTTAACAATCCGGATAACGACATCTACAACTATGCAGATCCTGGCACATCCAAGGATGGCTATGATCTGATCTGGGCAGATGAGTTTGACGGTAATTATGAGGGAGGAAATGTAGACGAGAGCACAGGTCTTAACCTGGACAACTGGTATCCTCAGTGGGGCGACGGTTCAACTGACTGCGGAAATCCCGGATGGGGTAACAGAGAGCTCCAGTGCTATACAGGAAACAGCAGAAACATTGGTGTAAACGAAGATCTTTCAGGTGACGGAGTTGGTGACGGAGTTCTCAGAATCACAGCAGCTTACGAGCCGGGTTATGTTTATGCAGGTGAGGGTGCCAAGAATTACACATCTGCAAGACTCCGCACAACAAAAGGAACAGAGGCACTCTTTAGCACAACATACGGATATGTTGAGGCCAGAATGTCACTTCCCGAGACACCAGGAGCATGGCCTGCATTCTGGATGCTTCCACAGAGCAATGATATCTATGGCAACTGGCCTGTATCAGGTGAGATCGATATCATGGAGACCTGCGGTGCATTTAAGAATGAGAAAGACAATATCGCTTGCGGAACACTTCACTGGGGCGTTCCAAGCCATACCTATAAGGGAAGCGGATATGTTGATCTTTTCTCACCTTATACATACTTCCATACCTATGCTATTGACTGGAAGCCCGGTGAGATCACATGGTACTACGATGGCGTTGCGATCAATACACTCAGCACATGGGAGAGTGCAATCTCAGGAGCATCTTCATCTCTTGGATTCGATGCACCGTTTGATATGCCTTTCCATATGCTCCTTAACCTGGCTGTAGACAGCGGACAGTTTGGCGGCGGAGTTAATGCTGCAGCTTTCCATGATGATATCAATATGTACGTTGACTATGTACGTGTATATCAGAAGTCAGACGGATATGCTGACAGTGTAACAAGAGAAGCTTCAGGTGCAGGTAATGAGAACTGGGCTGATCTTGCAGGAATCAACCAGATTACAGAGATCAAGGCTGACAACATTGAAACCTGTGTTGGCGGCGGAATGGATGATGCAGCAGCTGAGATGGATAAGTGGTATCTCTCATACCAGAACGATGCAACCGATGCAAAGATTGCTCCTTACAAGGATGCAGACGGCAAAGACTGGGCTAAGGTTACAGTTAACAGTTCCGGTGCGAATGACTACTCAGTTCAGCTGATCGGTCATTACAATGCAAAGAAGGGATATGTCTACAAGGTATCCTTTGATGCTTACGGAACAGGTTCTATCCTTGGTAAGGATGTTAACAGCTGTTCCAAGGAATGGAAGGGATGGAGTTCATACGGTATCCAGACCTTTATGCTTACAGATACTCCTTCAAGGTATTCTTATGTATTCCAGCAGACAGAGGACTTTGACAAATGCAGAATCGAATTCAACCTCGGTTCAAGAGGCTCAGGTGATGTATACATTTCAAACGTAAAGGTTGAGATTGTTGATCCGGGAGAGATTGGAAGCAGCGACGGACCAAGACTTCCACTTGCAAACGGAAATATCATTTATAACGGATCCTTTGATCAGGGAGATCTCCATCTTGGATTCTGGAATGCAACAAACGGTACAACTGTAGTTGTTCCAAGATATACAACACAGGCTCTTAAGGATGGCGATAAGTCTGTAGTTGATGTGGCTTCAAAGTCAAACTATGAGAACATCGAAGGTGGTGTTAAGTTCTACGAGAGACGTGCACAGATCAGCTCAGAGAACGGCAAGTCACCTGCTGTATATCAGCCGGGACTTAATCTTAAGGCTGATAACTACACTGTTAAATTCGATATGTTCAGTACCGAGGACACAGTAGTTAAGGCATCTGTTTACTCACTTGAGATGAACGGTGATATAGTAGCGCTTGGAAGAGAGCTTGGATCAGCAGCCGCTTCTTACAGCAAGGACAGCGGCGTAAGGTCATACACACTTGTATTTGAGACTAAGGAAGATGCTGAAAACGCAGCACTTGTTCTTTCATTCGGTAAAGGCGCAAGCGTACAGCTTGACAATGTATTTATGAAGGGTGAAAATCAGGCATCATCAATCGATGAGTATCCTCTAAATAATGAATCCGGCTACAGAGGAGATAACGGCAGCGGTGGTGAGATCGTACTTGAGACAAACGACGGCGTTGTAACCATGTCAAACATCGTAAGCGGCGGAACATGGTACACACCTCAGCTTGCAAGCAGCGATTTCAAGCTTGTTGCAGGACAGACTTATAAGCTCAGCTTCGATTATAAGCTCACAGGAACATCCAATAATACATTCCAGTACATTATCCAGGAAAACGGCGGAAGCTGGCATGTTTATGACGGAAGTGAGAAGACAGTAACATACGATCCGGCAAATGGTGAGTTTAACAGCTATGAGAGAGTATTTACTGCAGATACGACTGTTGGAGCTGTTCACCTTAACTTTGGTTTTGGTAACAGCGGGGCAGTAGGAGACCTTACATTCAGCTTTAAGAATGCCAGGATTGATCTTGTTAAGGGATCAGATGGCGGATCAGAATCCAACGATGCTGAGGAAGTTGGAGATGACAACTTCGATGTTGATACAGGAAGCGGAAACGGCACTGAGACAGGTGGAGAAACCGGAGAAGGCTCAGGTGACGAAGGCGGCTCAGGCAACGAAGGTGGCCAGGGCGATGAAGGCGGCTCCGGCAACGAAGGCGGCCAGGGTGATGAAGGTGGCTCAGGCGATGAAGGTGGCCAGGGCGATGAAGGTGGCTCAGGCAACGAAGGCGGCCAGGGCGATGAAGGTGGCTCAGGCAACGAAGGTGGAAACCATGACAAACCTGTTGTTCCTCCTACAGTTGTAGTTGTTCATAAGGTTGTAGTGGCTGTTACTAAAGCAGTAACTTCTGTTGTAAAGACAGTGGCGAAGGCAATCACTTCAATCTTCAGACACTGGTTCTGATTAATAGCTTGTTTGAAATTTGGGGAAACGTAATATGATGTAGAAAGACCGTCCCCGGTTACTTCTGTATATTCGGAAGCAGCTGAGGCGGTCTTTCATTTTTATACAGAAAACAGCAGGTGAAAATGCAGCTGCCGGAAAAAATCGTCAAAATCACCAATAAAATCGCTGAAAATTGCGCTTTGTTGCGCATCAGTAAACATGCGGATTTTATGAGAAATTTACAATTTTTTGTGTCTTAAATTGTACTTTGATGCGAATTGAATTAAGGGGACCCATGGACTAGGATAGTCTATGGGTTCTCTTTTTTACGGTAAAATCTACCGTTGCTCGAGATTTTAGTTTGCGCAACAAATTGCGCAAAGGGTATAGCAGAGAACTTATCTAATAATGATCGGGAGGAAAACTATGAAGGGGAAAACGTTAAAGAGGTCGTTGTCAGCAGTGCTGATGATGGCCATGGTACTGGGGAATGTTTCCGGGATGACAGCTTATGCAGAAGCCGGAGAAGACAGCGAAGTAAAAACTGTCCAAAATGAAGAAATAACTCTGGCCAACTCCGATATGTCTTTTGACATATGGGGAGAAGATGCCGGATGGAAGGTTGATGTTGATGACTGGGATAGTACCGGCGCCAGCATCAAGACATTCTCATACTCGTCGGATGAGTGGATGAACAAGCCGTCCGATGAGTCGGATAACGGAGTGAATTTCTGGTTTGGAAATGGAGACGGAGTTCTTACTTTTTCACAGGATGCAGAGCTGGAGGCAGGTGACTATACTCTTACCGCAGAGGCGATGGGTGAAGGCGCAGACTTTTATGTAAGTGCCGATGACAAAGATGGGGAAAAGACAGCTCTGACCGGATATAACAACTGGCTTACAACAAAACTTGATTTTACTGTTGACGAGAATAGCGAAGCACTCAGCGTAAAAGCTGTGTTTGACGTTACAAAGGACGGATGGGGATATTTAAATAGCGTTAAACTTGTTAAAAAAGTTGAAGGTTCATCAGATGATGATGAAAATAATGAGAACACCGGAAATGCAAATACCGGTGATGTTAATTCCAAAGAGACAGAGTGGAAAGCAACAACTCATGTTTCTAACGGTGATTTCGAGAGCGGCGATGCTTCTTCCTGGACTGTAGAGATGGCAGATGCAGACGGTGACAGCGTTGGGACACTGGTAAAGACTGATCAGTGGGCAACGGGAAATGCCACAAATTTCTTTAACTATTGGAATAACGGTGCAGAGAGTAAAGCTCTTTTACTGAGTCAGACTCTTGTCTCTGTTCCTGCAGGAACCTATAAGCTATCAATTGATCTTGAAGGCGCTGAGGCAGAAACGGGTCTTACACTTAAGGCGGCAGATAGTCAGGGGCAAGAGCTTGTAAAAATTGACCTCGGTTCAACCAAGGGATGGAACAACTGGTACAGCCTTGAGAGTGATGAGTTTAAGCTTTCCGAATCAGGCGATGTGACAGTGACAATTTCAGGAGATGTTCCCGGATCATACTGGGGAGATCTTGATAATGTGAGTCTATTATCTCTTTCTGCCAAGGAAGAGGACACTTCTGTGGAGGCTCCAATATATGTTGAGAAGGTAACGGCAGCAGACGTGGACTTTATTACCGGTGTTGATGTAAGTTCATATGTTTCAGAGAAGAACAGCGGTGTTAAGTTCTATGACTACGACGGGAATGAATTATCAGATCAGGGATTCTTTGATTTCCTTGCAGAGTGTGGCGTTAACTATGTAAGAATCCGTGTATGGAATGATCCGACCGATGGAGACGGAAACTCCTATGGTGGCGGAAACTGTGATCTGGAAGTTGCCAGAAAGATAGGCGTATGGGCATCAAATGCAGGAATGAAGGTCCTTATAGACTTCCATTATTCTGATTTCTGGGCAGATCCCGGCAAACAGACAGCTCCGAAGACCATGTCGTCTATGAGTATAGATGAAAAGGCAGAGGCGATAGAGACATTTACAAAAGAGAGCCTTGAGAGTCTTATAGACAGCGGCGTGAATGTCGGAATGGTCCAGATCGGCAACGAGACCAACAACGGTGTTGCGGGAGAAAAGACATGGGAGAATATGGCAAAGATATTCTCAGCCGGAAGCAGAGGGGTAAGGCTTGTAGCGTCAGAGAGAGACAAGCAGATCCTTGTGGCAGTGCATTTTACAAATCCCGAGACAAGCGGAAGATACGCAGGATATGCAGCTAACCTTGATAAGTACGAAGTTGACTACGACGTATTTGCTTCTTCCTATTATCCTTACTGGCACGGAACACTTGATAATTTAAGTTCGGTTCTTTCAAATATCGCAGACACTTATGACAAGATGGTCATGGTGGCTGAGACTTCATATCTTCACACCTGGGAAGACGGAGACGGTCACGGAAACACAGAGTATGAAGGTAAATCGGGAGATGCCTACAATTATGATATCTCTGTTCAGGGTCAGGCAAACTCAGTAAGAGCAGTTGTAAACACCGTTGCAAATACCAAGAACGGTATCGGTGTATTTTACTGGGAGCCTGCATGGATCCCTGTTCAGGTATATGACAAGGATGCAGAGAACGCAGCAGAAATTCTTGAAGAGAACAAGCAGATCTGGGAGACATACGGAAGCGGATGGGCAAGCTCTTTTGCGGGAGCATATGACAAGGACGCAGGGGAGTGGTATGGCGGTTCCGCTGTTGATAATGAGGCGTGGTTTGACTTTACCGGGCACCCGCTTGATTCCGCAAGGATTTACAACTACATAAGGACCGGAGCTACAGCACCTATAGTGGTTACATCCGTTAAGGCAGATGCTGTTACCGTGGAAGTCGGACAGGACGTCACTCTTCCGGATGTGGCAACCGTTACTTATTCTGATGGTACGTCAAAAGAGCTTTCGGTCACCTGGAATGAAGAAGAACTGTCAAATGCAGTTTCTGCAGGAATTGGTTCTTATGAGATCAGCGGAAGTGTTGCTGTTTCTGAAGAAGAAACACAGGAAGTAAAATGCACTCTGACAATCAATCCTGTAAATAATCTGAGAAACCCGGGCTTTGAAGATGATGACATGACCATGTGGACCATTACGGATGCCAATTCATGTGTTGGAAGGCAGGCTGATTCCAGTAATGTCCGCACCGGTTCATATTGCCTCAAGTTCTGGGACGACGCAGACATCGATTACACTGTAGAACAGACAGTTACTCTTGATGCAGGTGTGTACAAGCTTGGAACATACATTGAAGGCGGAGATGCAGGAGATGCTCCGGAGTTTCTGCTTTATGCAAGGGTTTCAGGCGGAGAGGAATACTCTGCAGAGACCTGCGTCACAGGCTGGCAGAACTGGGCTAATCCTGAAGTTACAGATATTACAGTAAACTCGGACGGAACAGAAGTTGTTGTCGGAGTCAGTGTAAAGGCTTCAGCGGGTGCATGGGGTGCATGGGATGACTTCTACTTATACAGAACAGGAGATACTGCGGCAGTTGAGCCTGAGAATCCCGAGAATCCTGATGATCCGGAAAATCCTGATGACCCCGGAAACCCTGATGACCCGGGAAATTCGGGAGAGATTGAAGATCCAAGCAATCCTGACAACCCCGAAACTCCTGACACACCTGATGACCCGGGCAGCGATGAGCCAAGTGGCCACGATAGCGGACACATTGTGGTGATTCCGACTGTTAAGATCATTACCGCAGTTTTTAAATCTGTTACCAAGACACTTACAACAGTAGCCAAGGCTATCAATAGAATATTCAGATGGTTTTAAACAATGATAAAAGGCTGAATCCGGGAGGGTTCAGCCTTTTTTGTCAACAACCGATTAATCACGATAATCAACCGAATAAACAAGCATTGAAGAAAGAAGGGGTGATGTTACGATAGAATAAAGGTAACTAAACATTGGAGTTGAATACTATGAAAAATTCTGTTTAATCTTTTGGGAAATTTGCTGCATCAAGGCATACAGCTTCTGCTTCGTCGGAGCCGCCAAGAAGTATTCCGAGATATTTGCCTTCTTCATCAAACAGGCCTGTTCCTGACATGCCGGGTGTTACGGCGCAGTAGCAGTAGATCATGTCCATACTGAAGTCTTCGGAATAAACTGAAGGGTTGGCTATGCTTCCTGCATAGATGTCACCTGTATTTGCATCAACCAAGTAGATGGTCTGTCCGATGGATAATGTGCTGCCTGATTCAGATGAACCATCTGAACCGGAAGAAGTATCTGCTACAGAGTAGTAGTCTGTAGAAATCTCAATTTTGTCAACGTCCAAAAAAACGATATCAAGATCTATGTTTTCATTTAATATAGAAGCTTTGCAGGATTCATTATTTTCAAACTTAACCATAATATCCTCAGAAGCTCCATCATAGTAGTCTTGTAGTACATGCCTTGCAGTTACTATGGTATAAGAGTTTACATCACTATCATAAATTGTTCCGCAACCATAGTATTCACCACAGCTTACAGCCACACTCAGCTTAGAGATATCAACCTCATAAATCGCATCAGATTGATTCTCAATATTTTCCTTTTTCAATTGCTGACGCCAAACGCCTGTCAGGCATATCGCTACAAGTATAAGCCCCAAAATAATTCCAAGTGATTTCTTCATAATAAATTATTATAATATCGTGCGAGAAAACCCCTTCCGATGAAATCGGTTGTGGGATGAATCGCACTAGCTTTTCTTTTTGTATTTCCCCGTCTTAATGTATTTACGTTTGTGTTCTTCTGTTCGCTGCTCTTCAATGTATTTCTTAACAGTATCAAGAGAAACACTTCCGGTAGTGGCACAGAAGTAACTTGCACTCCAGAAGGGTGAATCTCCCCAGAGGTATTTCTCAACGTGTGTTCTATATGTATTTCTCACTTCTTTGGACAGCTGTGATTTTAACGAGTTGATGAGTTTTACAGGAGCGACATCAGGTGGCATGGAGATCAGAAGATGCATGTGATCGACATCTGCCTCTGCTGAAATGAGTTCACTGTTCATGCGTCCGCAGAGGTAAGCGGCGTAATTCTTCATGAAATCACCAATCTCATCTGTGATCACTTTCTTTCTGTATTTAGTTACGAAAATCACATGGTAAGTGAGTTTGTATACGGAATGTGAGCCTCTTCTGTACTCGTTCAGGATATCTGATTCTACTATTGATTTCTGCATAAATTTACTTCCCATCCAAAAAGAACAAATGTTTGCCTGCTTCTAAAAAGTGTGCTATAATAATAAATATAGAATACTAATAAGGAATTTTCAACCGTGTACAGAACAAGGCAATACAGGATAAGCAACAACCACATACTCTATGACTACTGCAGGGATATCTGCAGATCATCAGCCGTTCTGTACAACAGGGCAAATTTCATCTTAAGGCAGTATTCGTCTGCAGTAGATTCAATGGCCTTGTTCAAGCCTCTTTTCCCAAATCAGATGATGGTTTACAGGCTCGTAAGGGATAGTCTTTTGGGGACTAAATATCTTGGTGACAGCAAGTGGCTCTCATATAATGCCCTTGATCATCTGCTAAAGGTTACAAGGGATAAGGCATACTATGCCCTTCCGTCACAGGCTAATCAGCAGA
>CAMORK010000046.1 GCA_946623755.1 uncultured Butyrivibrio sp.
AACAACCCTGAGACTGTAAGTACTGACTTTGATATAGCTGACAAGCTCTACTTTGAGCCTCTTACACCTGAGGATGTTGAGAATGTCGTAAGACTTGAAAAGCCTGACGGAGCTGTGGTTCAGTTCGGTGGACAGACTGCGATAAAGCTCACTCAGGACCTTATGAAGATGGGAGTTAAGATTTACGGAACCGACGCTGCGGACGTTGATGCTGCAGAGGACAGGGAGATCTTTGACCGCATTCTTGAAGAGACCCAGATTAAGCGTGCTGCGGGAGCTACCGTTTACACAGCAGAAGAGGCCAAAGAGGTTGCAAACCGCCTGGGCTACCCTGTACTGGTGCGCCCTTCCTACGTTCTTGGCGGACAGGGCATGCAGATAGCGCTTTCCGATCAGGAGATAGAAGAGTTCATGGGCATCATCAACAGATATGCTCAGGACCACCCTATCCTTGTAGATAAGTACCTTCAGGGTATCGAGACAGAGGTAGATGCTGTGTGCGACGGCGAGGATATCGTCATCCCGGGTATCATGGAGCACATCGAGCGAAGCGGAATTCACTCCGGCGACTCGATCTCGGTTTACCCGGCACAGTCTCTTTCACAGAAGGTAAAAGACACTATCGCAGAATATACAAGAAGGCTTGCAAAAGCGCTTCATGTAATAGGACTTATCAACATCCAGTTCATCGCAGTCGGAGATGAGGTGTACATCATCGAAGCTAACCCCAGGTCTTCACGTACTGTTCCTTATATCAGCAAGGTTACAGGTATTCCGATCGTTGATCTTGCTACTCAGGTAATGCTCGGAAAGAAATTAAAAGATCTTGGCTATGAGCCGGGACTTCAGAAGGAAGCTGAGCATATAGCTATCAAGATGCCTGTATTCTCGTTTGAAAAGATCAGGGGTGCTGAGATCAGCCTCGGACCTGAGATGAAGAGTACCGGTGAGTGCCTTGGAATCAGTAAGAGCTTCAATGAAGCCCTCTACAAGGCATTCCTTGGAGCGGGTGTAAACCTTCCTAAGCACAAGCAGATGATCATCACCGTCAAAGATTCCGACAAGGGTGAAGTCATAGAGATCGCAAGGCGTTATGAGAAGCTTGGATACATCATTTATGCCACAAGATCAACTGCCGAGACGCTCAATGAAAACGGAGTAAAGGCAAGAAAGATAAATCGTATCAATCAGGAATCTCCTACAGTCATCGACCTTATCCTCGGTCACAAGATCGATCTTGTAATCGATACACCTACTCAGGGCAGGGATAAGACAAGAGACGGATTCCTAATCAGAAGAACAGCAATCGAGACCGGTGTAAATGTTATCACTGCACTGGATACCGCCAGAGCTCTGGTGACAAGTCTTGAGTGCTCAGCCAATGAGGAGAGCCTTGAGCTGGTTGATATAGCTAAGGTGTGATTTGAATGGTTAAAGAACAGGAAGCAAAAATTCAATTTCATGATCTGTATAAATTCAGAAGTGTATGGATGGGACTGGCTATACTGTGGATTATCTATTACCACTTTCCGCATGATTTTATAACCAATCCCCTGCTTCTTAAGCTGCAACTGTACGGATATGCAGGCGTTGATATGTTTCTTTTTGCTTCCGGGATCGGATGTTACTATTCTCTGAGTAAAGACAATAACCCTCTTGGCTTCATGAAGAGAAGGTTAAAGAGAATCCTTCCGTCTTATTGGTTTTTCCTTATTATGTGGTCAGTCTTAAAACTGGTCCTTAATCAGGTTGACCTTAAGGTAATCCTTGGAAATTTCCTGGGAGTCCAGTATTTTTCCTCTGCCGGGATTGCGTTTAACTGGTATATCGGGCTTTTGTTTGTCTTCTATATTTTGGCACCTGTTCTTTTTGAATTGGTAAAAAACGCTGCGACATCGCTTAAGTATGTTATGCTTACTGTGCTGATGATCCTGTTTACCGTACCGTTCATAGGTGACCAGGGGCTTCTTATAGCTTTTTCAAGACTTCCCATATTCTTTATCGGAATGTGCTTCGGTAAGGCCGGAGTCAGCAGGGAAAATGTGAGCACAAAAGGCGCTGCGCTTATTACGGCAGCAGGTATTTTTGGAGCTGTAGTCCTCTACATTGTAGACAGATATTTCTACTCGTACATATGGAAAACAGGTCTTGCCTGGTATGTGTTTATGTTTATCGCACCTTTTCTGTGCCTTTTGATTTCCTGTGTATCAGATTTTGTAAGCAAGGTAAAACCCGGAAAGGCTATACTTTCCGTTTTGGAGTTTTTCGGAAAGTATTCATTTGAATTATTTATGGCTCATCTCTATGTGATAGACCTTAGAGCGTTTTTGTTGAAAAAGGGATACTTACCGATGGGCTTTGGACCTGGTGGTCTGTTATAATATTTTCAGTACCGCTTGCTCTGGTTCTTAGTATTCCCGGCAGGTTTATTGAGCATAAGGATGCCCGGAGTCTGAGTTTGAGGCAGCAATAAAAATCTGATTGGAGATATAAAGCTTTATGTCCAGGGTTATTTATGAGAATGCTCTTGATGATAAGTCAGATATAAAGGATTTAAGCCTTGAAGGAAGCGGAGAAATCTCTTTTGCCGAAGGTGCAATGAAAATAGTATCGGCAGAGGAAGCAGTACTTTGGTATGTAAAACCACTTCCGGCGGATGTGAGAATTGACTGGGAGTTTAAGCCTGTCAGCGCTACTGGAGCCTGTCACCTTCACTTCGCGGCCAAGAATGTGGATGAGAAGATCTCGGAATTCCTTCTGGCTTACTACAACAGAATTACCGCAGACGAAATGTCTTTTCACACGTGTTCTCTGTACAAGAACGGCCCGGAAAATCTGGTGTATAAAGGCGCAGACCCCATGGCGTGCGCTGCGGAGGATACCTGGTACCGGCTTTCTGTGGTAAAACGCGGAAAAGATGTCTTTTACGGAATAAACAATCTGGAGCTTGTTCATTACCATGACGACGGAATTACTTTCGGAGAGATCCTGACAGGTGGTAATATGGGCCTGGGGCAACTCTCCGGGACAGAAGCTCTCTATAAAAATTTAAAGGTGACCTGGATATGAAGATACTTGTTATAAACGGACCAAACCTCAATTTCCTGGGAATCAGGGAGAAAGCGGTCTACGGCAATCAGGACTATAACTATCTGTGCAATATGATAAAAGACAAGGCGGCAGCCGACGGGGATGAAGTTGAATGCTACCAGTCAAACCACGAGGGAGCCATTATCGACAGGCTTCAGGAGGCATACAGCGACGGCACAGAAGGGATTGTCATAAATCCCGGAGCATATACACATTACAGCTATGCTATCCATGATGCACTAAAGAGCCTTGAGAATATCATCAAGGTTGAGATCCACATATCGGATATTCAGTCCAGGGAGGAGTTTCGCAAGGTTTCCGTTACAGCTCCTGCCTGTGATAAACAGATATACGGACATGGCCTTAACGGCTATCTTGAGGCTATGGACTATATACACGAAGCGCTTAAATAAACCAACAAAGGATTACTTACATGGCAAAGACAGTTAAGATGGCAGACATAGCCAAAAAAGTTGGAGTGAGTGTTGTCACGGTATCCAAAGCCCTCACGGGACAGAAGGGTGTCAGTGAGAGTACCCGTCAGCAGATCTTAAGGCTTGCGGATGAGATGGGATACGTTCAGCCCTCCGCTGCTACCCGTAGTGAAGTAAAGGGCCATAACATAGGCATTATCATTCACGACAAATACTTTAGCAAATACAATTCATTTTATCTGCAGATGTATCAGATGCTCACAAGCCGGCTTGGTGCTCAGGGAGATTTCACTATCTTAGAGCTGATAACCCATGACATGGAAAAAGAGCTAACGGCTCCGAATCTGCTTAGGGAAAACAAGATAGATGCTCTTGTGATGCAGGGTGAATTTTCAAGGCAGTACTGCGAGTTTATAAAGAGCGTGGCAGGAGACATTCCTTTGGTATATCTGGATTTCTGCGATGAGTCCAGAGATGAAGTGTCTGTTATATCAGACAGTTTCTATGGCTCCTACTACATGACCAATTATCTGTTTGAAAAAGGTCACAGAGATATCGCCTTTGTCGGATCTCTTTTGCAGACAACATCCATTACCGACAGATATCTTGGATATGTAAAGTCCATGATGGAGCATGGCATTCAGGTAAGACCTGACTGGCAGATTGAAGACAGAGATAAGAATACCGGAATCATCTTTGAACCTGATAGGCTCCCACTTCCATTGGAACTTCCGACAGCATTTGTATGTAACTGTGATCTTACAGCAGGAGTACTTATTAAGAGGCTGGAAAAAGAGGGGTATAAGGTCCCCGAAGATTTCTCGGTAGTAGGATATGATAATTTTATCTTCCCGGGAGTATGCGACGTGGAGATAACCACTTATGAAGTAGATATGCCTGTTATGGTGCAGAAGGCTGTTTCCTATATGACATCTCTTTTAAAGGGAGAGGATGTGAAAATGGGAACGCACATTATTACGGGACATCTCATAGAAAAAGACAGTGTAAAAGCTCTTGGCTGATGCTAAGAGCTTTTGTTTTTTCTGTATTCGGCAGGTGTCTGCGAGGTTTCTCTCTTAAAGAGTTTTATAAAATGACTGGTGTTGGCGATGCCAACGTCATACCCGACAGCATTTACCGTTATATCTGTCTGCACAAGAAGTGTCTTGGCCTGCTGGATCCTGACATTGTTGAGATATTGAAGTGGTGAGTGGCCGTAGTAGTTTTTAAACTCACGACAGAGCCTGTATTTACTTATTAGGAGCCTCTGCTCAAGGTTATCTAAAGTAATAAAGGTGTTATATTCCTGATCAAGTATTGACTTCATCTCCTGAATATAGCCGGGAATACCGGGAGTAGCTGAGGGGGCAAAGGCCTTTGAACCTGCAAGATACCCTTCCGTGAGGATGTCGGTCAGGATTCTGGCTCTTAGAAGCTCTGAGTCCGCTCCCTGCCTTAGCAGCAGTCTTTGCAAATATGAGAGCTGGGTTCCTATGTGTTTTTCTTTAAATTCTATAACCTTGGATGAATGTTCTGTATATAGTCTTAAGGATTCCCCTGATAGCAAAAACAAGTGAAAATAGCACGGAGTACTCTTGGTGTCAAAGCGGAAATTCTCATAGGGCCTTAATAGTATCATGCTTCTCTCGGGCATTGTTATGCTGTCTTTTGTCTTTATCAGAACATCCCCTTTTTCGATATATAATAATAAATAGAATGGATTATCGATACATTCAAAGGTGGTTGGGATACCGTAGGTAATGGCTCCTCCAAAGACTGCACGCAGGATGAGAGGATCCAAAGATTCGCAGGCACAGGCCATGAATCTCTTGGTGTCAAGGACATCGGTAAAAGATGTGCCACTACCGAAGAGCCTGTGGAAACGAAAGATATTATTCAGTTCATCGATCGTGGTGTATTTTGAAGATGCCATGATTTACTCCTGTTTATGGGAACATTATAGTAAGTAAAAAGGGAAATATCAACCTAAAATTAACTAAAACGTTTAAGTTAATTAGGTAAAATTAGTTAAATAAATGATTAAATAGCTAAATTTAAAGCTGATAAATTCATTAATACAAGAATGAGTTATAAAACGCAAGAATAATAGATGATTAAAAAAAGTAAATAATGTATTCTTCAATCAGTAAATGAAACGGAGCTCGTTAAAAGGAGGATGAATATGAAATTGAAAAGAGCTTTAGCGGTCACACTTATGACAATCATGGCAGCAGGTACGGTTGCCTGCGGGGAGACAACCGTATCTGAAAGCAGCCAGGAGACAGGCGCAGATACTGGCGCAGCAGCACAGGCAGAAGACGAACAGGTTGCTACAGCAGATGCACCTGCTTCCGATTCAGAAGGAATCAAGTCTTACGCTGATCTCGTTCTTGGAGAGGACTTCACAGATCTTAATACAGAGATCTCTTTCTTCAGCAACAGAACAGACCTTGATTCAGAGGATTATGGCGGAGTTACATGGAAGGAATACATTGAGGCCTTCAATGAGGTTTATCCTGGCATCACAGTAAACGTGATCACAGATACAAACTACGCAGAGGATGCCAAGACACACCTTCAGTCAGGAGATTATGAGACAGTAATTCTCATTCCTGCAATTGACAAGGCTGACCTTTCTTCATACTTTGAGTCATTCGGAACTCTTGATGTTATGAACGGACAGATCAACTACGCTGATCACTGGGAGTATCAGGGTGAGGTTTACGGAGTACCTTCAACAGCAACAGCTCAGGGTATCGTATACAACAAGAGAGTGTTTGAGGAGGCAGGTGTAACAGAGCTTCCCAAGACTCCTGAGGATTTTATTGCTGCGCTTAAGAAAATCAAAGAGCATGATCCTTCCATTATTCCTCTCTACACTAACTACGCAGCAGGATGGACAATGGGATGCTGGGATGATTACACAGGAATCAGTGCAACAGGTGATGTAAACTACACCAACGGAACACTTCTTCATGAGAAGGATCCTTTCAGAGATTATGGCGATTCAACCCACCCTTACGCTGTATACAAGATTCTCTATGATGCAGTTGCGCAGGGACTTACAGAGGATGACTACTCAACAACCGATTGGGAAGGCTGCAAGGGTATGATCAATAGAGGTGAGATCGGATGCATGGTTCTTGGCTCATGGGCTTATCCTCAGATGGAAGCTGCCGGAGATAATGCAGCAGATATCGGATACATGCCATTCCCTGTAACAGTAAATGGCAAGCAGTATGCTCTTGCAGGTCCTGACTACTGCTACGGCATCAACAAGAATGCTTCGGATGATGAGAAGCAGGCAGGAATCATCTTTGTAAAGTGGATGACTGAGCAGTCAGGCTTTGTATATAACGAGGATGGTCTTCCAATCAAGGCCGGAAGCACAGAGACAAAGCTTTCATTTGACAATGTTGAATTTCTTCAGGAAGCACCTGCAGCAGAGGGAGAAGAGGATCTTCTCAACGAGCTCAACTCTGAGTCAGAACTCAACTACAGAGCAGGCGGTGACAGAAGGATCCAGCTCATCATCGAGCATGCATCAATGGGCGATATGGAATTTGATGACATCATGAACGAGTGGAACGAGAAGTGGACACAGGCTCAGGAAGCACTCGGTGTATCTGTAAACGAGTAATATCAGTCATTTGTTTTTTACCTGACAACCAAGGAGGATGGGACAATGAAATGGCTTAAAAGTAGAAAGGGACAACAGACTGTAATAATAATCAGCTTTATCACTGTCCCATTACTTCTTCTTGCTATCTTTACCTACCTGCCCTTTGCGCAGATGGTACAGTTTAGCTTTTACAAAATGAAATATCTGACACCACCGGACAAAAGAGTCTTTGTGGGATGGAAAAACTATATTGATGTGTTTACCAGAGACGATTGTTTCAAGGCATTAAAGCTCAGTTTCTATTACTGCGCCGGTGCATTATTTCAGCTGGCACTGGCACTGTTTCTGGCAACGATCTTAAGCTTTGGGGTAAAGGGTGGAAACATCTTTAAAGGAATGATGTTCTTTCCTTACCTTATAAGCGGAATCGCCATCGGTTTTATCTTCAAGTTCTTTTACACAAGAGGATTCGTCCTTGATTCTATACTGGGGATCGTTGGAGTGAACAAGGACATTCTTCCCTACTGGCTAAAAGACCAGAGCGTAAATAACTGGTCCCTGGTGGCAACCTCTGTATGGCGCTACTTTGGACAGAACATGGTCCTCTTTATCGGAGCAATCATGTCGGTGGATGCTGAGCTCTATGAGGCAGCTTCCCTGGACGGTGCAAATCGCTTCCAGCAGTTCTTCCACATAATACTCCCCAGTATCAAGACCATTGTCACCTTAAACGTGATCCTTTCAATAACCGGATCCTTGAGTGCTTTTGAACCTCCTTTTGTAATAACGGGAGGTGCTAACGGAACAGGAACCTACTTCGTTATCATGAACGAGATAGCTCATGTAACACAGAAGGTTGGACTTGCAAGCGCTATGGCTGTGGTACTTCTGGTGATCATATTCATAGTCACAATTTTGCAGAAACTGTTCTTTAAATATGTTTTCAGAGAGGCAGACGCATGAAGATAAGAAAGCTATTCATAAACATAATTAAATACCTGATCCTTGCATTCTTTGCGTTTGCAGCAGTGGTACCTGTTATATCCTGCATATTTACGGCATTTAAGACATCGGAAGAGTATCAGACGACAAATGTTATCACACCTCCATCAAACTGGTTTTTTTTCGATAATTTCGTCAAAGCCTTTCAGACAGCAAACATGGGCAGGGCATTTATGAACTCCCTTATAGTAATGGTTGTTGTTCTTGTGGTATCTGTCGTAGTCGGAACACAGCTTGCATATGTACTGAACCGCTTTGAGTTTTTCGGAAATACCCTCATAAGAAATCTGTTTTTTGTTTGCATCACTCCTTCCATCAATTGCCATGCAGGTTACGGTGTACAAGATCATGAGCACCCTGGGGTTTGTAAATCACCTCTACGGTTACATCATCATGATGTGCGGAACCGACGTCATCTCCATATATATCTTCATTCAGTTTATGGAGAATATATCAAATTCAGTGGATGAGTCGGCGATCATAGACGGTGCTTCCTACTGGACAGTTTACTGGAAGATCATCCTTCCTCTTTTAAAGCCCGCGGTTGTTACGGCTTGCATATTAAAAGGAGTATCGGTCTACAACGAGTACTACTGCGCCAATCTTTATCTTATGGACAAGGAGATACGAACCATGTCCACTTCCCTCTATACCTTTGTGGGTCCCATGGGAAGCCAGTACAACCTGATCTGCGCAGGTGTCCTTATATCGATCTTCCCGGCGTTTTTGGTATTTATCCTTTGCCAGAAGCAGATTTACAGCGGAATCACGCAGGGTGCAGTTAAGGGATAAAAGAGTTTTTTGAGGTTTTGAAATGTTACAGGAAATACAAAAAGAATTAACGGAACATATCATACCCTTCTGGAAGGGGCTTAGAGATGATGAATACGGCGGCTACTATGGCCTTATGGATTTTGATCTTAAGTTGGATAAAAAAGCCGAAAAAGGCGCCATACTAAACAGCCGCATTCTCTGGTTCTTTTCAAGGGCATTTAACGAGTTAAAAGACATATCGCTTCTTGAAGAAGCAGACCACGCCTATAGATTTTTAAGGGACAAGCTCTTTTGCGATGGCAAAAAGGGAATCTGCTGGTCTGTTACCTACGATGGCAAGGTCCTTGACAGCACAAGACATACCTACAATCAGGCATTTGCCATATATGCTTTATCGGAGTATTACAGAGCATCAGCTGAGCCACAGGCGCTGAACCTGGCGCACAAGCTCTTTTTCCTGATAGAGGAGATGTGCAGGGATAATGAAGGTTATCTGGAAGCCTTTGACGAAGATTTTGAGCTTCTGCCAAACGACAAGCTCTCAGAGAACGGAGTTATGGCTGAAAGAACCATGAATACAGCGCTTCACGTGCTTGAGGCCTACACGCTTTTGTACGAGGTTACAGATGATCCTGATATAAAAAGGTGCATAGGAAAGAAGCTTTCTGACCTGCTCCTTATCTTTAAGGACAGAATCTACAACAAAAAGAAACACAGGCAGGAAGTCTTCTTTGACATAAACTACAACTCTCTGATAGACCTTCACAGCTTCGGCCATGACATAGAAGCATCCTGGCTTATCGATCTTGCACTTGATACTCTTGGCGGTGAGTACTTAAGGGCAAAAGACATAGAGGAGATACGGAGCATGACTCTGGAAATGGTTGAAAATACCTATAACAAAGCCTTGATTGACGGCTCCTTTGTAAATGAGTGCGAAGCCGGAAAAAGAGATGATACCAGGATCTGGTGGGTACAGTCGGAGGCTATGGTAGGTTTTGTGAATGGTTATCTGAGGAGTGGAAAGCCTGAGTATTTGCAGGCTGCAAAGAGCATATGGCAGTACACAAAGAGCTATATCATCGACAAGAGAGAGGGCTCGGAGTGGTTCTGGCAGGTTGATGAAAATGGAAATCCGGGTAAAAGACCTATAGTAGAGCCCTGGAAGTGTCCCTACCACAACGGCAGAATGTGCTTTGAAATGATGAACAGACTTAAAAAAGGAGCAATAGATGATTCACGAAAAGTATTACGAGGAGCTTGAAAAGCAGGAGAGGCTTATCACAAGGAAGAATGAGCCGTCTGATTTTTATAACGGTCTGTATAACAGATATAAATATCCTGTTCTTACAAGAGAACATATTCCGCTTACCTGGAGATACGATCTTGATAAAGACGAAAATCCCTACTTTATGGAGAGACTTGGCGTAAATGCAGTCATGAATTCGGGAGCTATCTATCTGAACGGGAAGTATTACCTTGTTGCACGAATTGAGGGAAATGACAGGAAGTCATTCTTTGGAGTTGCAGAGAGTGATAATGGAATAGACGGATTCAGATTTTGGGATCATCCGGTTCTTCTGGAGGATACCTGCAAGGAAGAGACAAATGTTTATGATATGAGGCTTACGCAGCATGAAGACGGATATATCTATGGAGTTTTCTGCTCTGAGAGTAAGGACACATCCGTAAGTGATCTCTCTGCAGCTGTGGCTTCTGCGGGAATTGTAAGAACGAAGGATTTAAAGAACTGGGAGAGGCTTCCGAATCTTGTTACTTTGCGAAGCCCCCAGCAGAGAAACGTTGTTCTTCATCCGGAATTTGTCGATGGCAAGTATGCCTTCTATACAAGACCGATGGATGATTTTATTGAGACGGGAAGTGGCAGTGGAATCGGCTTTGGACTTTGCAGTGATATCACTCAGGCGGTGATCGACGAGGAGAAGATGACGAGCCTTCGCAAGTATCACACCATCACCGAGGCCAAGAACGGAGCAGGTGCTGTGCCTATAAAGACAGCACGGGGATGGATACACATAGCTCACGGAGTAAGAAATACGGCAGCAGGACTCAGATACGTTCTCTACTGCTTTGTGACAGATCTAAAGGATCCGTCAAAAGTTATCGCCGAGCCATCAGGCCTTTTGATAGGACCAAGAGGCGATGAGAGAGTAGGAGATGTCTCCAATGTTGTATTCACAAACGGAGCGATAGTTAATGAGAAAGAAGAGGTGTTTATTTATTATGCATCATCAGATACAAGAATGCATGTTGCAACAACCACAGTGGACAAGCTTCTTGACTACTGCTTTAACACACCGCAGGATCCCGGCAGGTCGGTCCTGTGTGTAAGACAAAGAGACGATTTGATAAACAGAAACCTTGAACTATTAAGGAGAGAAAACTAATGAAGTACGAGATTTTCGGACCCGGAACAGAGCGCATGCCTTGGCAGGATAAGCCTGAGGGACTTAAGGGAGCTCCTATCTGGAGATACAATGCCAATCCCATAATTGACAGAAATCCTGTGGAGGGAGTTGCAAGAATATTCAACAGTGCAGTAATGCCCTATGAAGACGGATTCATCGGAGTATTCAGAGGGGAGCAGACAAACGGTATCCCTGCGATCTACATGGGCAGAAGCACAGATGGAATAAGCTGGGACATAGATAGCAAGAAAATTCCTTTTACGGATGAAGAGGGAAATCCCTTCATGCCACAGTATGCATACGATCCACGTCTTGTAAAGGTTGAGGATAATTACTATATCATCTGGTGCCAGGATTTTTACGGAGCATCCATAGGAATAGCAAAGACAAGAGACTTTAAGAAGTTTGTGAGAATTGAGAATCCTTTTATTCCCTTTAACAGGAATGCAGTTCTTTTCCCAAGAAAAATAAACGGAAATTATATGCTGCTCTCAAGGCCGTCAGACTCAGGCCACACTCCTTTCGGAGATATCTTTATAAGTGAGAGCCCCGATATGACTTACTGGGGAAAGCACAGACATGTCATGGGACCAAACGAGAACTGGTGGGAATCGCTTAAGATAGGCGGAGGCGCAACTCCGATAGAGACAAGCGAAGGCTGGCTTTTGTTCTACCACGGTGTTACCGGAACCTGCAACGGATATGTGTATTCCATAGGTGGAGCAATCCTGGATATAGACAATCCTTCTGTTGTTAAGTACAGGTGTGAGACATTTCTTTTGACACCGCAGGAGTGGTATGAGGAGAGAGGTTTTGTGCCTAATGTCTGCTTCCCATGTGCAACGGTACAGAACAGGGAAACAGGTCAGATCGCCATCTATTACGGAGCTGCCGACAGCTATGTTGGACTGGCATTTGGATATACCGATGAGATCATCGACTATATTAAGGAGCACAGTAAAACTTCCGAGACGGACCGTGAGATCGGAAGGCGGTGATTTGAGCGATGAGAGAAAAACCAATCATCACTTATTCAAAAGAGCCTGTGCTGGAGCCAAAAGAGGGTTGTGCCTGGGCGGATACGATGGTGCTGAATCCTGCGCTGGTTCTTGATGAAGACGGAAAGACCATACACATGCTCTTTAGGGCAACAGGTCCCTGGCCTTCAGCCAATCTTAAGGGGAAGTCGGATCCATATCCGATTTTCCTGGGATACGCAAAGAGTACCGATATGGGAGAGAGCTTTGAAGCTGACTTTGAAAGACCTGCTCTTGCCCCGAAGCTTGCCTATAAAGAGCAGGATATGTACGTGATAAATGATAAGGGAGAGAAAGTTATTAACTATGCCAACGGGTGCATAGAAGATCCAAGGCTCTTTTACATAGGAGCGCAGCTCTATCTGACCGTTGCCTGCAGACTCTTTCCTCCGGGACCTTACTGGGAAGGGGATAAGAGAAAAGACAACCTGCCTGACTGGGTTATGGATCCGGACTCTCCTGTGGGAGTTCTTGCCAGGAGAAATGATACTGTCACGGTTCTTTATAAAGTCAATCTTAATAAGCTGAAAAAAGGAAAATACGAAGAAGCATTCTCTTATGTAGGACCGCTTACGGACGGGAATCTTAGTGATAACAGGGACGTTTTCTTTTTCCCAAAGAGAATGAATATCGGTGGAACAAAGAAACTTCTTATGCTCCACAGGCCTGAGAGAAGCTATGAGTTTCCGACGGGCGAAGGAGTGATGACACCTGCGATCTTCCTTGCGGCAGCAGATGAGTTTGAGGATTTTGTCACGGCGGATGCTACCCACAAGCTGCTGGCCAAAGGTAAGTTTGACTGGGAAGAAGAGAGGGTCGGAGCAAGCTTTCCTCCCATAGATATCGGGAATGGGGAATGGCTTGTATCCTACCACGGGAAAGCGCTTCCGGATTACGGATATACGCAGTCCTTTATGATTCTTAAGGAGAGTGAGGGTGACTTTCCCAAGATAATACACCGCATGTCTGAGAGGCTTATATATGCAAGGCAGAAGTGGGAACTTCCCGATAAATTCCCATGTCCCTGCATCTTTACTACGGGAGCGGTGACTATCGGTGATGAGCTGATCATGGGCTATGGAGCAGCAGATCAGAAGATCGGGATAGCAAAGGTTAATTTAAAAGAGCTCGTGGACTATGTACGCGGGTTTGACGAAGACGGAAACAGGACGGATTGACCAAGTAAACAGCGATTGAATTTGCGGTTTTGCAATCGCTGTTTTTTTGTTGCACAAGACCGGCAAGCGAATGGATGCTTGCATACAAATTCATTTGCCGGTCGTAAGGACATGGAGCACGAAGTGCGGAATGTCTGTGTGCAGAATCGAGTAGGAGTCAGCCTACTCGATTGCCCAAAATTGGAGGAGAGAATGAAAGAAAACAATCTTGAGATACTATTTTTGGAGCCTGTCTGCAAGCACACCATCTGGGGCGGAACAAGGCTGAAGGACGAGTTTGGATGCAATGAAGAAGGAAATGATATAGGAGAGCTGTGGGGAATATCGGCTCATCCAAGCGGTGATGTAACGGTGAAAAATGGAAAGTATAAGGGCATGCATTTGTCTGAACTGTGGGAGAAGCACAGAGAGCTCTTTGGAGATGTGCAAGGTGATGTGTTCCCGCTCCTTGTAAAGATCATTGATGCCAGAGACGACCTCAGCATACAGGTTCATCCCGATGACAGTTACGCTGCAGAACATGAAAACGGAGCTCTTGGAAAGACTGAATGCTGGTATGTCCTTGACTGCCCGCCTGAGGCAAGTCTTGTTCTCGGTCACAGCGCCAGAGATAAAGGTGAGCTGGATGAGCTTATAGATCAGGGCAGATGGGGACAGCTTATAAAAAGAGTTCCCGTAAAGAAAGGGGATTTTTTGCAGATAGATCCCGGAACGGTGCATGCGCTTACGAAGGGCTGCCTTATTCTCGAGACTCAGGAAAACAGTGATATCACCTATCGCGTCTATGATTACGACAGGCTTGAAGACGGGAAGAAGAGGGAGCTTCACCTTGAGCAGAGTAAGGACGTCATCATAACTCCGGCAAGACCAATAGAAGAATGCCTGGTTCCTGCATGCAAAAGGGACAGAAGAGCAAACATCCTTCACAGTATTTACGGATGTGAGTATTACCACGTCTATGAGATGAAGGTTGAAGGACGGGCACAGATTTTGGGTGTGCCTGAATTCATGCTGGTAAGTGTTGTGGAAGGATACGGAGAAGTGGAGGGGTGCGCCATCTCAAAGGGAGATAGTTTTATCATACCAAAGGGATATGAGAAGGCGGGCTTTTTGGGCAACATGAAGATCATAGCATCAACACCGGGACAGAAGGAACAGAGGAGAATAGGATGAAAAGACTTAGCTGTTCTGATTGAGAAAACCATAACTGCTGTGGTATAAAAGTATTATGAATACTTATATGGTTGAAAAATACAGACATCTTAATAAAAATATCAGGAAGGGACAGATTCTGTTTGTGGGTTCATCTCTCATGGAGCACTTTCCTATAAATGAAATTCTTGTAAACAGAGGACTTGACCTTGCAATCTACAACAGAGGCATAAGCGGATACATAATCCCTGAGCTTCTTGAGTCCATGAATGAGCAGATATTTGATCTTGAGCCTTCTGTCATCTTCATTAATATCGGTACCAATGATATAAGCAGACCTGAGGAGACCAAGGAGGATCTGTACAGGGATTATAAGGAAGTTCTGCGGCAGATAAAAGAAAAGCTTCCTTTGGCGAAGGTTTATATGATGGCCTATTATCCGGTAAATCCGGCTCTTGCAAAGGAGATTCAGGCATGGCCTGAGGCGGCAGAGGCAGCAAGACTTCGTAAAGAGCGCCTTCCATGGGCTGATGAGGTGGTAAAAGAGCTCTCGGAAGAATTTGGATATGAATATATAGATGTAAATGAAGGCATCTGTGATGAAGCCGGAGAGCTAAAGCGCGAGCTTTCAACCGATGGAATTCACATGTGGCCCGAGGCTTACGAATTGATTTTTGACAACATGAAGGATTACTTGTTAAAAACAGTTGAAAAATGATTAAGGATAGTTTATACTATCCTAGTTGTTTGAGTTATGTATTTTAGGAGGAATATTTATGATTTCTGCAAGTGATTTCAGAAATGGTGTAACCATCGAGATCGATGGCAACGTATGTCAGATTATTGAATTTCAGCATGTTAAGCCTGGTAAGGGCG
>CAMORK010000047.1 GCA_946623755.1 uncultured Butyrivibrio sp.
TGCGTCATTTCCCGATCCAGCCTGTTCAGCCGCAGTCTCATCTGCAGCATTCTGATCCGTATTGTCAGCTTCTGTCTCGCCTGCAGTATCGCCTGCTGCCTCATTCATGGCTTCTTCAGTTGTTTCAGTTGCCACAGTCTCAGCCACCTGCTGCTCAGCACTTTCAGGCATTACGTCTGTTGAAACTTCGGTACCAATAATCTCAGTCTTATCACTCTTACCTCCGATAAGACCATTCTTTTTTGCATAAAGACCTGCCACCACAATGACTACTACCGCAAGAACTCCGGCTGCTGCCACAATGATGTTCTTCATATTTCCCGAAAGCCCTGCCCCTTCACCAGAAGGAGCCGGCGCACCGGCCTGCTGAGACCGGTAATTCACATTCGGTGCAGGAGGAATGGGCGCACTCTGCACCTGTGGAGTTGGAGATGGAGGTGGTGTTGGCGGCGCTGAAGGCTCAGGTGCTCTTGGTATGATCTTTGGCCCCGAATCCCCTGCTCCACCGGCTGGAGCTATCCTTGCTCCGCATTCTTCACAGAAGGTACTTCCATCAGGTATTCTTGCTCCACAACTTTCACAAAACATAGGCACTCCTTTTTATGCGATAAATATTACGGTTACGATTGCAAATCCCAGGGCTATGCCTCCGAGAAGGCTTGTGATCTTCCCCTCCTGGGAGGTTCTAATTCCATCCATCTTCTTTGCGGTAAAGGACTGGGCTATGTTGTAGATCCAGCCATCCTTCTTTCCGATTGCCTGAAGTGCCAGTACAGCTCCTGATATTCCTGCCATAGAGGTAAGCGCAGAAACATTGTCAAGGCCTGCATAAGCCAGATAGCCAAATCCTCCCAGGAGAATTCCTATTATGAAAAGAGGTATGCTCTTTTTATCCTCTGACTTTTTGAAAAATCCCGCTGCCCCTTTGAAAGTATTGGGGATACCTCCTGAAAAAATCGAATAAAGCATCAGTGCCACTGATCCCTTACCTGCAATTCCTCCTATCAGCCCAAGCCCCTCTCTGTCATAGCCTCCCTCTGCAAAGGTAACGAATGACAAAAGATTCTTAATCGGATCATCCTCGCCTCTTCCAATTCCGCAGATAATCCAGATTATTCCCAGGACTATTGCGAACATCAGGTTCTTAGGCTTTACCAGGGTTCCGAATATTCCACCCACGAAAGACATCGCGCCTTTAAAGAGCGTGTCAAAGGGCGAAGTTATCGTCTCTACGATTTCATTTGCCGCGCTGGTGGCAGCACCAACAACCTGCTGCGCTCCCTGAACAGGTGCCATGTCAATGAGCTCCCACTCTCCTGAAGTTGTTGGGGCGGTAAAGTCCCCAAGCTTTAATACCTGGGCAGCACTCTTGACTACTTCTCCAATATTTGGAGTCTGTATTGGTGCCGGGGCCGGAGCACTTCGTGTCGGCACCGGACTCTGCGCCTGAACAGGCGGTGGCGCACTCTGCCTAACCGGTTCCGGCGCGCTCTGTGCTACTTCCAACTTATTTCCGCATTGCTTACAGAACTTCGCTCCCGGATTTATCTGACCTCCACACTGCGGGCAAAATTTCATTTGTTGTGCCATAAAAACCTCCTGGATTCATCAAGATACTCCTGATCACTTCTTTGTGAAGATCACGTTGACAGGATTCCCATCATTCCTGAAGAACATTGGAATCCTTTCAGGCGTAACGGTATTTACTCCCAGGGTCACTGTGCCATCCTCATGAATAAGGGCCATGTCCACCACAACTGAAGTATCAGCTGTGCTGAGTCTGAGCTCGTGGGCAACGTCATAACGACAATCCACGCTGCCTCCCGGAGGAAGAGGTCCTGAAAGGAAGGCATAAGTGAGCTCCTGCTTTCCTTCAGGAAGCCCTAAAAGATCTGCCAGCTCACTGTCAAAATCTGCAATTACAGTTTTGTCATCTCCGTTAAATTCCATGGTGCCGTGATCAGAAACAAATACACCATTATGAGGATCCGGTGCCGGTGTATCAGGCTCATAGGGCATATTTGGTGAACCGGCTCCGACGCCACAGCCTGCAAGGCAGGTGAGCGCCAAAAGAGATGCAAGAACCATCACTAAAACATTTCGACTGCTCAAATTTCTTTTCATAAGTGCTATCCTCCATATTCCGGTTACTGCATGGTATATATATCCGTACATCCAAGGCCGGATACGATCAGGGTCTTCTGGTCCTCGGAAACGGACATCAGAAGTCCTGAATAGAAATCATTCTGACCTTCCAGCAGATATGTGCTGTTACCAAGGGGCATCACGTTGTATTCCTCTTTCGAGCCAAAGCTGTAGGTCAGCGTAGCCTTGGCATAGGTAGCGTCATCTGAATAATTTATGATGTCGATGGTCATCACCGTTCCATCGCCGTAGGGCTTTCCGCTAAGGGGCTCCACATCGTCCTTCCGCTGCTTCTTGCTTCTGTCCCAGTAGCCTTTTTCTCCTACCCAGAAGCCGTCTGCCGTGTAATTGTTCTTCATAAGGCAACCGGTGAAGTCCACGTAGTAGTACATGCCGTCCTCCTCAACCCATACATTCTTGGCCTGATTCCCGTCAGCCATTGTATAGATCTTCTCGCCGGACTCCAGGATATCCCAGGTTCCGCCGGATATAGCGTAGGTTGACGGATTATATTCGCTATCGGATTCCTGCCCATCATCTCCCAAAAGGAAAAGAGCTGCATCCTCCCCGGTAGTCATCCCAGAAATTCCTGTAGTACTTTGATCCTTGGAATCAGGCTCAGGTGAAGCAGCTTCTGAAGCAGAATCTTCCTTGACTGCCTCAGTTTCTTCCTCAGCAACCGTTGCTTCCTCAGCTATCTCTTTTCCCGCATCCGAAAAAGAGCATCCTCCCACTATCAGAATGATGCCAAGAGAAATGGCTATAACTCGAACCATTCCCTGGAACGATGACTTACTACGCATAATACAACCTCCGAGGTCGAATTTCCCCATGATTCAATTACTAGAACGCCAAATGATATACTTATTAATATTTTACCAACAATAATGCACAAAAAAGGCGTGACGCATACTTTGTCATTGCCAAAGTTCATGTCACACCTTTGCTTTACTTTATTGCGCTACCCACGGAAGTCTGACACCTGGTAGGTAACTCCTCTGTAATTTCCAGAGCTAAAGTGCATAGGGTCTGTGGCATTTCGCACGTTTCACCCTCCAGCGCTTTAATCACCTCTCAAATAGCTCTATTAACGCCTTTTTCCACTTCCTATTGTATGGATGCTCACGCATTGACAGGTTAAATCTGTCTGATCCGATAAGAACGCTCTGAGGATGTGTAAACTCCCTGAATCCCCATTCTCCGTGATATGCACCCATGCCGGAATGGCCTACTCCATTGAATGGAACTCCTTTTACCATCATGTGCAGGCATACCTCATTTATGCATCCGCCGCCAAATTGCATCCTCTGCATGATCTTCTTAGCCCATGCAATGTCTTTAGTGAAAACATATAGCGAAAGACCCTTTTCTCGCCCAGAAATGGTCTCTAATACCTTATCAATCTCCTTATCTGCATATGGCACTATAGGAAGAAGCGGGCAAAACAGCTCTCTTTTTACAATGTCATCATCAATATCAACCGGATATATGATCGTTGGCGCAAACTTGCAGGTCTTCTCGTCCGCTTCCCCGCCGTAAACAATCTTGTTTTTATACTTATCAGCTTCTGCCTTACACTTTTTAAAAGCACTTTCCGTGATAAGCTTAGGATATTCCGGACTATTTACAGGGTCGTTCCCCAGCTGCTTAATGAATGCCTTAGTAAGCTCTTTTATAAATTCCCCTGCCACCTCTTTGGCTACCGCCACCTGGTTTATATTGATACAGATCTGTCCGCTGTTAAGTGCCTTGAAGAAAGCTATCTTTCTTGCAGCATCCTTTAAATTGGCATCCTTTCTGATTATGCACCAGTTACCGGTCTCTCCTCCAAGCTCCAGTGCAACCGGAGTCAGGTTCTTTGCTGCCTCTTCCATGACATGTACTCCAACCTTAGGAGAACCCGTGTAAAAGATCTTGTCAAATCTCTGGGACAGACACATGTCAGCCACCTCATGTCCTCCTCCAAGCACAGTAACATACTTTTCCGGAAAGATTTCTGCAATTATTTTCTGCATGATGTCCGTGCAATTAGAAGATTTTGAACTTGCCTTAATGACAGCTGTGTTTCCTCCTGCTATGCTGGCAACAAGAACTCCAAACGATAAAAGGATTGGAGAATTAAAAGGACTGATTATCAAAGTCACTCCATAAGGCATTTTGTAGACCTTGGTAGTTATGCTTGGGAAACAGCGAATCCCGCTAAGGTGAGTTTCCGGTTTCGCCCAGCCCTTAAGCCCTTTAATCGTCTCGTTTATCTCAAGAATAAGGCTTCCCACATCACAAAAATATCCTTCCAGCGGATCCCTTCCGAGGTCTTCAAAAAGCGCCTTTAATATCTCATCTTCATGCTCAGTGACAGCTTTTTTTAGTCTATTAAGCTGCCTTATCCTAAATTCCACATCAAGAGTTTTGCCTTGTGCAAAGAACTCTCTCTGGTTTTCTACTACTCTATTCACATATGATTCCGTATACATAAAAAGCCCTCCAATGTGCCTTTTTACGACTACACTTTTATTGTAACACTATGAGTTTTTTTGTTTCTTCTGTAAGTGATAAGATTATTACATATACAAAATCATTACCATTGCACCGACTGGTCAAATATTGACCTGGAAGGAGACTTTATGGAAAGAAATCATGAAGTATTAACAAACCACTCCCTTCTTAATTCCCAAGGAGAACTGTCTGAACCCGGGTGGTCCAGATCTCTCATTCAGAGATATGACAGATCCATGATCAAAGCCCCTAAGTGGCGCATCAAGGAATGGGACTATTATCTTGTAATGTCTGATAGATTTGCCGGTGCTTTTACCATATCCGACGACGGCTACATAGGCCTTCAGTCGGTGTCTCTATTAACCTTTGGAGAAAAGCCAAAGGAACATACAGAAACAGTCCTTAATGCCTTTCCTATGGGAAAACTAAATCTCCCATCCTCTTCAGAAAGTGGCATCACTCGTTATGAAGATAAGCGCCTTCAGATGAAATTTGAGGTTCTTGACGGAAAAAGACATATCACATGCCATTTCGAGAACTTTTACAAAAGAAATACCTTCGAGTGTGACATATATCTGGAACAGCCAAAGATGGATTCAATGGTAATCGCAACTCCATGGGATAAAAAACACTGTTTTTACTATAATCAGAAGGTCAATTGCATGAGGGCATCGGGATATATGTCCTACAACGAAAAGAAATACACCTTCAACCCCCAAACCGATTTTGGCACACTGGATTGGGGACGAGGAGTATGGACTTATGACAATACATGGCATTGGGGATCAGGTAACTGTGACCTTGACGGAAAGCCATTTGGATTTAATATCGGATATGGCTTTGGGAACACAAAGGCTGCCACAGAAAATGTCATCTTCTATGATGGCAAGGTCCATAAGCTTGATGATATCACTTTCCACATCCCAGAAAGATCATATATGGATCCATGGAAATTCACATCTTCAGATGGACGTTTTGAAATGGATTTTATCCCGGTTCTGGACAGAGCAGCCTGTCTTGACTACAAAGTAATTGTATCCGACCAGCACCAGGTGTTTGGCCGTATGAGTGGTACCGCCATCCTTGATAGTGGGGAAAAGATTCAGATTAAAGACATGATGTGCTTTGCTGAAAAAGTGCATAATAGATATTAACTGGCAAAAAAGACGGAGCTATAAATACAAGCCCCGTCTTTCTCTTATTCTGTAATTGCTTCTTCATATGTGCCACCAAAATCTGAACCCTGCCAGGTATTCTCTCCATCACCCCAAACATCGACAAACGAAGCTGTTTTCTCATTGTATGTGACATTTTTATATTCGACAGAGACCATACCTTCATACTTTGAAGTCCTTGAATAGTTAACATTTATGATGCCGTTATCTCTTCTGTAGATATCGCCGATCTCATAACCCTCTGCTGTGATCTCTTCTGAAAGCGGGAAACCGCAGGATTTATCAAGGTCCTCCACTGATATTGCCCTTCCCTTATATTCAGCAAAATCCCCCGTCTCTTTGTCATAATGGAAATAATAGTTCTTCCATGTATGGCCGGTGTACATTCCCTCGCTTTCTTTTCCATCTTCATAGTCAAGAAAGGCATCGTAGCTACTTAAAGAAACACAATAATCATCTACATAACCCGGCTCAAAGAATGAACCCAGGCCTGATACAATAGATTCTTTCCAATTCCCGTTATCAACATAATATAGATATGAAACTGTGCTGGTAGCATAAGCATCCGCAACTTCCAAAAAGGCTTTGTCTTCTACTTCGTAAAGCCACATCATGCCTTCTTCACCGCAGAAAAAGCTACCGCTTTCTTTTACTACCTCGCACTTTTCATCGTTTACAAAGTAAAGCTTTCCCTGTGCGGCTCCCATTTCATCAGGTTCACCACCGACAAATACAAAAGCTTCTACCGTTCCGTTCTTGTCAAAATCATGTACTATGGTGTTTCTTACTTCAGCACTATCAACCCCCGAAGCCTGAATGACCTTGTCAGTGTATTTTTTCTCTGCTTCCTGAAGATTGATCTCAACTGTTGCGGCCTGATCTGCACTCTGCATAGCACTGTCTGCTGGTAAAGTCGTTTCCTTACCGGCTTCAACCTCTTCTTTATCTTCATGAATTTCTTCGCCGGTAGTACCTGCCTCATTCACTGTTTCAATAATCTGAACAGCCTCTTTTAGCTCACTATTTGCACAGGCAGAAATTACCATAGCTGTAATCAGAAGTGAAAGGATTACTTTATGTTTCATAAGCTTACCCGCCTTTCTAAATACAGTTTAACAAAAAATATGCAGATACTCACCCGTGACCCCCACACTGCCAGTGTGATGCGCTCCCAACTGCGCTAATGCCCCATCGATATCTGTTATAAGTGGAATAAGCCCTTATCCAATGGTCCTGAAGAAATGAATATCCGCAGAAGCACTACAAACCTCTGGTTTTCCGTCCCCTGTGGGCTTAAGAATACCAAACTCCGTAAAGTCATTCTTCTTAAGCCACTCTTCAAAGGGCTCTTTATACTCATCTCCAAGGCAATACATGGTCTTGAGGGTGATATCATCGCCATACTGACCCTCTTCATAGTCAAAAAGAGCAGCCGCCACTTGTAGTGCCTTATCCAGAAGCGCAGATGCAAAGCCCATGCGCCGGTATTCGGATACAGTCCATATGGAGAGCAGATTTAAGTCTCCGCTCCCCTCAGGATCCACTATAATGACTCCCACCGGTGTATCATTCATCCAGGAGGAGATACAGATAGATTGCAGCTTCCATTTAATCATTTGCAGTGGGGAGTTTTTTCATTTCGCCAATCTCCCTGCCCACATCATTTGAGAGTTCCTTTTTGCTGTTTGAACTGAAAGGATACCACCCTATCAGATAGTCGTAAAGGACGGTAAACGCCGGAGGGAAGAGCACACCCGTTGTAACCAGAGTAAGGAGCTTTGAGACATTTACGGCGATTCTGAATGAGATGTCAACGCCGATCTCTGTAACCTTCAACAAAATATGGAAATCCAGGAAGTTAGGTGATTCCGGGTCAAGCTTTTCCGGATCTATGAAATAGGCAATTCCGTTGCTGAAGAATTCCTCAATATAGGTCTGTATAATACCCGTATAAGTAAGTAGTGCCATGTAATCCAGTTCCATCTCAGCATATTGAGAGTTTCCACCTGCGCCTGGTCGAACTGTTCCCAGCTTTTCCAACTCGTTTATGTCAAGCTGGCGACCGTCCTTACTAAAATTGACAAATGCCGGCTTATCTCCCAAATCTCCGAGTTTGCCAATCTTGTCGCCATTTACTAGCTCCATCTCCTGATCATACCTGCGGGCAAACTTCATGTTGTTTCTATAATCAACTCCTTTCCCTTTGACATAAACACTTTCCGGTGCCAGATTTTTCTTGAGGTAGTCAGTTATCTTCTCAACCCACTTCTGCTTAAAGAGCTTCTGAACAGTCTCTGAATTCATGACCCTCTGTAGTCCCACACCAAGGAACTTTCTTCCGGCAAGGCTGCTCATATCTATACATTCCTTGCGCACCGCTTCATAGAAGTCTCTTGGGTCCATGTCTGTATAGTTTTTATAGAAATCGACAATTAGCCACGCCATAAAGAAAATGGCAAACTTTTTAACCTTCTCCGGATTGGCGGACATATTGATCCCGGCTCCGTTATCCTCTGAAATACTTATGTAGTTTTCTAAAGCTGACAGGAGTGCGTCCACAATCCTTGACTCGAGGTCAAGATTTATTTCTCCTTCCGTAATATAATCCCATAGAACATCATCAAGAATGTCCAGACACATTCCGAATACAGGCGAGATCCATCCCTCATTTTCCCCGAAATAATACTTGAAGACAATCTTCAGTGCCACATCTGCCATAAAGCGTGGCGGCTTTCTGAATATCATATCCGTGATATCATAGTAATCTATAAGCTTCATCTGACGGTCTGCTTCTTTGAGCCAATAATCCTGTGAAGCCGCAATTGTGGTCTTTCGCATGGCGCGAAGCCAGGACTTATCATAGATTTCCGGGTCATTCAGCTCTTCTCTAACGTACCTTAAGCGGTCGTGAGCATATTCCACCGGATAATACCTGAGGATAGCAAGCTGCAGTTCTTTGTATTCAGTCTTCCAGTCCTGCAGAGGATCATAGGGCTCGCCCAAAAGGCGGATGGGTATATCCGCATTTTCCACAAAGCCCTCTTTTGATGCGTGTACAGGCAGCTTTACAAAATATTTTTGTTTAAGCTCCGGCAGGGAGTTCTGGGGCTCCACGGAAAATCCTCCCGTAGTCCCTATCTCGTAGTTGTATTTTGCAAGGATATTGGCCGTTGCCTCGTCCGTAGGCTGCATTTTGCCAAACTCAAAGCACTCCTCTCCCATTTCAATGTGGTTTACTCCCTGAACATCAACAAAGGCAAAGCACAGATCAAAGCCTGTGGGGCGGATCAGCGGATCAAGTGTCAGCTCATCATCCTGCCTTGTGGCATAGGAAATGACCTCAAGGCAGCCATCCTTAAGCTTTTTCCTGACTCCTGCCTTGTCCTCAATAAGAGGGTTCATACCGCCCTTTATAAGGACAGAGAGTCCCCTTGGAACGATATTTACATAGAACTCCCCTCTTACTACGCAGTCTCCGGAAAAGACTGCTTCCAGGACAATCATCTCGGTATTCACTTCTGCGAAGACGCCGCTCTCCTTCTCCGCTTCCTTTGTTCTGTTGTCTATTACCGCATAGTAGCCTATATTGTATTTCTCTTCCCGCCTTGAACTTATCTCAATACCATCAGGCGTAGTGAATCGTATCTCCTCAGGCTCTGCCGAGGCATCAAGGAACATGAAGGGAACCGTACTCTCACCCCCTGCTCCGGCGATGACTGATGCCACAGGCCTGTGCCCTGAATTGACCCAGGTACCATCGTCCTTTATCTTCGGGAATATGAGCTCAGGCTTACCCACAAGGCGGAATTTTACATGGTTTCTGAATGTTCCGCCTCCGCCTGTGAAGGTAAAGATAATAGTCCCCCTGTCAGCTTCTGAGTTTCCATCAGCATAAACAAGCGCCTCCATCCAGCTGCCTCGCATGGATAAGCTCTCCACCAGGATGTCTTCGCCTGTGACTTGGATCTTCTGTGTATACAAAAGCTGCGGATGCCGCTCGCCGTTTTCATCTATCTCATCTATCCTTGCCCGAACAGCCACGGGCTTTGCTCCCTTTTGTATTGCATCCCCGAAGTCCTTAGAGACAAACATCTTATAATTTGAGGATTTCTTTTTCTTATCCTTGTTTTTTTCTTTACCCGAACCTTTCTTTTTCCTCTTTGCAAGAACACCGGTGCCACCTGCAACAATGGCTCCCCCTACACTGACTCCCACAGCCTTCGGAAGTGATGTGTCCTCATCATCAAATATGTCATCAATAATATTTGTGCCGGAATCCTCGCCGGTTTCAGTTGACGCATCGCTGTATTCGTCCTGGAACACCTTGTCGGGCTCCGGATTATCCTCTTCGCCGCCTGCAGCCGCTGCAGCCGCTTCATTTGGCCGGTAGATATACTCCGTTTTAAAGACGGATCCCGAATTAAAGTCAAGGGTCACGTCATAGGCAGAGATGATGAGTCTGTAATTCGAGATATCATAGGGAGCATCAGAAAGATCGTTTATTCCCGGCCCTCCGTCAACGGTGTCTGGGAAAATCGTCTTACTTGTGCTGTATTCTTTGGGAGCATATCTGACGCCGTCCTTTATGGTGTAATCCGAATCCTGAGGCTGGTAAGATTCATATCGCAGGAAATTGCCTGTATCCGCAGTCTCAAGCTCACTTGGCTTGCTGCCGCTGTCCAGTTTCATGACAAAGCTGACATGGCTTGAGTCAAGCTCCCAGTTGCTGGCATAAAAGCTCACATTGATCCCGGCTTCATACTCCTTGCCCATCCTGATCCTTGAAGGCGGTGCAGTCCAGGAAACGCTGTTGGTAAATTCATTAAATAATTCATCATTATCGTCGTATTCCTTTAAATTATAGTTAAAGCTGCCATCTGCTTCGGTGCCTCCGCCGCTGGCACTGACAATGGATCTAAAGTCGTAGGACGAGTAGTATTCGCCTTCAATGGAGCCCTGCTCCGAGTTTTCCACGTGGTCAAGAATCCAGTAGCGGTCCTTTTCATCCTTTTTCTCATCTTCTCTGTCTTCTGCAGGCTCAGCCTGAGTCTCCTTTTGAGTGGTGTCGACCCAGCCGTAGATCCATATGGTATTTGAATGATTTCCGTAAAAGAGGATTGCTATTTCGTCATCCTCGTCATACCCACTGTCAAAAACATGCTGCAGGTGCGCTTCTGAATTGGTTGGATTATAGGGATCATAAAAGACGGTATTCTCATCTTCCTCCCGCACGGGTTCAAATTTAATCCCCGCATTATACATGATGGCATTTCGTTCATCATTTGGCTCTCCATACTCCACAGAACCATAAGATCCCCACAGCATATAGTCCCCGCTGTAGCTAGCCTGCAGGGAAAGCTCCATTTCTACAGGTTCACCGGGGATGATGGTCTCCGGCGGTCTGGAGCAGTTTACAACCATATCTGCTCCGCCGGCGCCATGGTAACCCGTCTTTGGCAGAGATACCTTTTCCGTATGGCTAAGCTCCGATGCACTGTAATAATAGGAAGCATAACCATCTTCCCCTATCTCATTTTCATCGGTCGTGACATTGGTCTCCTTAAGCTGCCAGTAGCCGCTTTTTTCATTGTTGTCCGCATAAACCTTTCCGGGACACAACAATATACACATGAAAATGTTTGCCGCCAGGATCACGGCGATCATGAAAAGAGATGAAAGCTTGAATGGGATGTTTTTGCTTGATCTTGATCTCATAACCCCTCCTGCTGAACTGACTCACTTGTAATTTACCGATTTTTGCCTAAACCCAAACTCCGTCGTTTACAGCATCGACGTCACCGCTGTGATGAAGCCAAATCCGGAGATAAGGCCGATAATAAGACTCTTTATCTTCCCATCCCGGGCAGTGCGCATCCCGTCCACTTTACCGGCGGTGAAGGACTCTGCCAGGGAGTACAGGATCCCCTCCTTTGAGCCAAGTGCCTGGAGGGATAAAACTATCCCCGAAAGCCCTGCCATTGTGGTCCCGGCATTTGTATTCCCAACTCCGGTGAAAGCAAAATCTGTGATGGCACCCATAAAAAATCCAAGGATCACGGGCAGGACTCCCATTTTCCCTTCTGTCTTTGAAAAGAGCGCTCCTACACCCTTTCCAAGTCTTGGTATCCCTCCGTTAAAGACTGACAGAAGCATGGCACCCACTGCGCCTTTTCCGCAGATCCCTCCCAGAGTTCCCATAAAGCCATCACGCCCCAGGCCTCCCTGGGCAAAGGTAAGCCATGAGAGAAATTCTGTTACGGAGGAATCTGAGTTCTGGTTCATTCCCAGTATGATCCAGACAAGGGCCAAAAGCACAGTAAGTATGAGCATTTTAGGCTGCCCGAAAAGGCCAAAGGCTCCGCCGAGCACTGACTTTATGCTTTCCCAGATAGTCCCCAGGGGAGACATGATTGGCGCCGCCTGAATAGCGCCGGTCCCTGCCTGAGCTGCGGTCTCCTCTGAACCAAGGGTAAACGCCATAGCTTCAAACTCACCGGGATGAGAGGCTGCCGTGATGCCCTCTCCAGTCCCTGAGCTTTTCCGCATTGCAGAATTTTTTTCCAAAGAATCGATTTTCACTTCTCCCTGCCCGGAGAGCTTTTTGCCACAGTATCTGCAGAACTTTACTCCAGGTGACAGCTCTTTTCCGCACTCCGGACATACAAATGCCTTTGGCTTTATCTGCTTGGGCTCCCTCTGCGCTGCTGTCCCCGCAAGCTGAAAGCCGCAGTTTGAGCAGAATTTCTCGCCGGATGTAACTTTTGTTCCGCATTTTTTACAAAAATTATTACTGCCAGCCATCTGTCTATCCTCCTCTGAAAAAGATAGTTCTATGCTGCCCGCTTTTACCTCACAAGGCAGATCCCCGTGCCCTTTACGCCCTGCAGCGTTATTCCGCCGTAGGCATACTGCTTTCCGTCGCCTGTTGAATAGAATCTGAGCTTGGTATTGTGAGCAGCTGCAGTATTGCCTATCCAGCCTTCTGTCCACTCCCCCATGCCCAGATACCAGTCCTTAGAGGACTCATCGATCTCTTTTCCGCTGAGGTCCATCTCATAGTCCCATTCAATATGAGGAGACATGGTATAGATTCCTTCCTTTATAAGGCAGTCTATGTGAACATTGCAAAAATGGTACGATCTCTTCCCTTCTGCATTAGAAGGATCCACTATGACCATGCATTTCCAATCCCCAAGTACATCCCTTGGATCAGTGATAAACTCCGCATCATCCGGCATTCCGCTCTCCATCACAAGATTCATAAACCAGTCAAAGTCATCAATGGTGGACTTATCCTTTGTGCTGAGGCCATCAGCCAGGGCAGACGGGATCAGGTAGCCGTACTCGTCTGTATCAGGTGTACCGGCTGCAACCGCTTCATCATCTGCACTCACTGCTTCACCTGTAGCAGCTGTTTCTTCTGCCCCCACTACATCACCTGTATTATTGTTACCAGAATTTTCTAAATCAGCCATTTCCCCTGCTGTCTTATCCGCTTCGTAATCTTCCTCTGCACCGTGCTTTCCGGAAGCCTCAAGACTGTTAACTGCTGTCGGCTCATCATCTGATTTTCCCTCTCCGGACTTTATGGTTTTTACGATATAGAATCCACCTGCCAGGAGAGCAATTGCCAGCACTACTATCCCAATGATCATGGGGACATTAGCAAAGCGTTCCATCAGTTTTCCTGCATTGCCGCCTTGATCTTGCCCACTATATCGCTCTGCATCCGCCGCAGTATCGTCTTCTATCCTACTTCCGCAAAACTCGCAGAAGGAACTGTCATCAGGTATCTCTTTTCCGCAATTTGGACAAAACATCACTTACCTCCTAGTTTTATATTTTTGCATTAACTTCATACTCCTATCACTCTTTCAGCGTCAGTTTCCGATTATCTTCGCACTCATGCAACGGGCACAGATAAAATTCCAGACAAAATCATAATCTGCATCTTCCGCATATATCTGATTTTTTTCCAACATTTCGTTTACATTAATGAGGTGATATCTCTTTTTCCTGACAACCTTTTTGACCGATTTAAATGTAGATGTGGAGCTGCTCTTTGCTGACGAGAGCATTCCTGCACCTGCTGTTGTGAAATTGCCGGTCATAAATCCTGCCATGGTAGTGAGCCAGGCCAGTCCCTGTGCCTTATTAAACTGCTTTGGCATCTGGTTGTGCACTATGCCTCCCTCATCCATCTCAAACAGGACCATGTACTTCCAGCCGTACATGAAGGCCACAATGGTATAGGCAATTATAGAAAGGACAAAGAAAATGCCCGGCACAATAAGTATTCCCGGAGACAGAAGGTATCCTGTGATCCAGTCGGATACCCCACCCTCAAAGACTGCCAGAATAAACGTAAAGGCAATCTCGATCAGAATAAGGATCCCGAATATCTTCCAGATGGTAAAAAGGATCACCGGGTTTTTCAGCATATTCAGTTCGTAGATCCATCTGTATTTCCCATCAGGGCAAAGGTAAATATTCTCTGTAACTTTCTTTCCTTGGATATCTTCCATGACTTCTCCTTTCCGGTATCGTCAGGACGACGCAGTGCCGGGAGTATTCCCTGACAGAAATACATAGGTAAGCTCCTGCTTCCCTTCAGGAATTCCCAAAAGCTGTGCCAACTCACTGTCAAAATCAGCTATCACCGTTTTGTCATCCCCATTAAACTCCATGGTCCCGTGGTCTGATACAAATACTCCGCTATGGGGAGCTGGCGGCGGAGTATCCGGCTCATAGGGCATATTGTGAGAGCCTGCACCAACTCCGCACCCCATCATGACAGTTACTGCTGTTAATAAAGTGCAGATTAAGACAATTGTCCATTTATTGTTCATACGCATATACCCTCCTAAATTAATTTTACTGCAATACAGAGACCCCTTGACTCTGTGACAGGAAATTGTCATTGACAAATAAGTCACGGACCCAGAAAAAAGGAGCCGAAAAAAATGAGAAATCATCTTTTCCGGCTCCACTTTGTCGAATACTTCATTGCTATTAACGGTGTCAACCCATCAGATACCTTCATGAATCAGTTTTCATTGGTAATGGTATCTATTGAGTTGCCAAACACAAAAAAGCGGTCATAGAAATACTCTGTTACAAGATTAAACGCCATGTTAAGTATCGTTACCAGAAGGTCATTCCAACCTCTCACCTCTGCAAGATAATTTCCAAGAATCGTTGAAACAGGCGTGAATACTGTATAGAAGCATGCAACTTTTAGCATAGCTAGAGGCACATTCCCAGCTGAATGGAAAGTAAATCGTCTATTCAACGTAAAATTCCATAACACTGACAACGTAAGCGCTATAAGATATTTAGGCCAATACTGCCATGTTGTGCCTATGTCCAATAGTGCAAATGAAACAAACTCTATTATTCCAGCAGAAGCCGAAAACAAAACAAACTTTATACCTCTTATTATTTCTTTTTTGTTATACACTTCCTCCGCCTCCAGTTCTAATTTCTTTCAAAAGAACGTCATGAATTGCCCTGGCTATAACATCGTCAGGAGCTTTTTTCATGGCTTCAGCTTTTGCGTCTTTTAAAATCACAATATCTGCCTTATTACCGGGATTCTTCTTAATAATGTCCCCTTTATAATGGAGCATACGGGAAGCGACGGCACTTTGTGCCTAGTCCCCTTGCGGGAAACCCGTGACCCCCACACTGCCAGTGTGATGCGCTCCCAACTGCGCTAATGCCCC
>CAMORK010000048.1 GCA_946623755.1 uncultured Butyrivibrio sp.
ACAATGAAGAACTATACAATAACCGTTAACGGAAACGTATATGATGTAACAGTAGAGGAAGGCGCAGGCGGAGCAGCTCCTGCAGCAAGAGCAGCAGCTCCAGCTCCTAAGGCTCCCGCAGCACCTGCAAAGAAGGCTAGTGCAGGCGCAGGTTCAGTTAAGATCGAGGCAGGCGCAGCAGGTAAGGTTCTCAGAATTGAAGCCAGCGTAGGACAGGCTGTTAAGAAGGGTGATGCAGTTATTACTCTTGAGTCAATGAAGATGGAGATCCCTATGGTAGCTCCTTCAGACGGAACAGTAGCAAGCATCGATGTTGCAGCCGGTGATTCTGTTGAGGCAGGAAGAGTACTGGCAACTCTTAACTAATAAGGTCAGAGAAACTTAAAGTTTGAAAAAACAGAAAGAGGATACGAATGGATTACATAGTTAATACATTATCTAATCTCTGGCAACAGACAGCCTTTACAACAATGAAACCGGGCAACTACATCATGATCGTTGTAGCGCTTGTGTTCTTGTACCTGGCAATTGCCAAGGGATTTGAGCCTTTGCTTTTAGTGCCGATTTCTTTCGGTATGTTACTTGTAAATATTTATCCTGAGATCATGGCAGAGCCTGTTGGCGGTGCAGCCGGCGGACTTCTCCATTATTTCTATATTCTGGATGAGTGGGCTATCCTTCCTTCACTTATTTTCATGGGTGTAGGAGCTATGACAGACTTTGGTCCGCTTATTGCCAACCCTATCAGCTTCCTTATGGGAGCCGGAGCTCAGTTTGGTATCTTCGCAGCTTACTTCATGGCCATTGCCTTTGGATTCAATGACCAGCAGGCTGCAGCAGTATCAATCATCGGAGGAGCAGATGGTCCTACATCTATCTTCCTTGCAAGTAAGCTCCATCAGACATCAATCCTTGGACCTATCGCCGTTGCAGCTTATTCTTACATGGCTCTGGTTCCAATGATTCAGCCACCTATCATGAAGCTTCTTACAACACAGAAGGAAAGAACCATCAGAATGCAGCAGCTTAGAGAAGTTTCCAAGCTGGAGAAGATTCTTTTCCCTGTAATCGTTACAATAGTTGTATGTATGATCCTTCCTACAACAGCACCTCTTATCGGTATGCTGATGCTCGGTAACCTCTTCAGAGAGTCAGGTGTTGTTCGTCAGCTTCAGGAGACAGCTTCAAATGCACTTATGTACATCGTAGTTATCCTTCTTGGAACATCTGTTGGTGCTACAACAAGTGCTGAGGCATTCCTTAACAAGACAACTCTTATCATCGTTGTACTTGGACTTATAGCATTTGCCTTTGGTACAGCAGCCGGATGTCTTCTTGGTAAGCTCCTTTGCCTTGTTACAGGAGGCAAGATCAATCCGCTTATCGGATCAGCCGGTGTATCAGCCGTTCCTATGGCTGCCCGTGTGTCACAGAAGGTTGGTTCGGAGTACGATCCTTCAAACTTCCTGCTCATGCATGCAATGGGACCTAACGTTGCCGGAGTTATCGGTACTGCCGTAGTAGCAGGTACCTTCATGGCTGTCTTCGGCGTGTAAGTGATATAGGGATTCAAAGTTATAGGTTTTCCTGCTTGCAGGAAAAAAGCTATAACCTTGAAGACCGGACAGACATGAGGAAGTAGCACGGTAGTGCGTATTCCGAATGTCTGCAGCATGACGGGAGCGCTTTTTGCGTAGTCATGCGTATATCACGGATAAAATTAAAACATTTATGAAAGGATATTAGATATGGCAGAATTAGAGAAAAAACCAGTTCGCATCACTGAGACCGTCCTTCGTGACGCTCATCAGTCTCTTATTGCGACCAGAATGCCTACAGAGAAGATGCTTCCAATCATCGAGACAATGGACAAGGTTGGATACAATGCTGTAGAGTGCTGGGGCGGCGCTACATTTGATGCTTCAATGAGATTCCTTAAGGAAGATCCGTGGGAGAGACTTCGTAAGCTTCGTGCCGGATTTAAGAATACCAAGCTTCAGATGCTCCTTCGTGGACAGAACATCTTAGGATACAAGCATTATCCTGATGACGTAGTTGAGTACTTCGTACAGAAGTCAATCGCTAACGGTATTGATATCATCCGTATTTTCGACTGTTTGAACGACCTTCGTAACCTTGAGGCTTCTGTTAAGGCCTGCAAGAAGGAAGGCGGACATGCACAGATCGCTCTTGCATATACACTTGGTGATGCATACACAGAAGAGTACTGGATGAACATTGCAAAAGATATCGAGAACATGGGTGCAGATTCTATCTGTATCAAGGATATGGCAGGACTTCTTCTTCCTTACGAGGCAGAAAAGCTTGTCAAGGCTCTTAAGAGCGCTACCAAGCTTCCTATCGATCTTCACACACACTACACCTCAGGTGTTGCCAGCATGACATACATGAAGGCTGCTGAGGCAGGTGTTGATATTATCGACTGTGCTATTTCACCCTTCGCTCTCGGAACATCACAGCCTGCTACTGAGGTTATGGTTGAGGCCTTCAAGGGACAGCCTTTCGAGACAGGACTTGATCAGAAGGTTCTTGCAGAGATCGCTGACTACTTCAGACCATACAGAGAAGAGTGCCTTGCAAACGGTCTTATGGATCCCAAGGTTCTCGGAGTTAATATCAAGACTCTTATGTATCAGGTTCCCGGCGGAATGCTTTCCAACATGGTTAGCCAGCTCAAGGAGCAGAATGCCAGCGACAAGTACAACACAGTGCTTGAGGAGATCCCTAGAGTTCGTAAGGACTTCGGTGAGCCGCCTCTTGTTACACCTTCATCACAGATCGTTGGTACTCAGGCCGTTATGAACGTACTTATGGGTGAGAGATACAAGGTTGCTACAGATCAGACCAAGGATCTTCTTGCCGGTGAATATGGTAAGACAATCAAGCCTTTCAATCCTGAAGTTCAGAAGAAGATCATCGGCGACAGAGAGGTTATTACCTGCAGACCTGCAGATAAGCTTGAACCCGGACTTCCTAAATTTGAGAAGGAAGTTGCGCAGTGGAAAGAGCAGGATGAGGACGTTCTCTCATATGCACTGTTCCCTCAGGTTGCTACAGACTTCTTCAAGTATCGTGCAGCTCAGAAGGACAAGGTTGATCTTACAGCAGCTGATACTAAAAACGGGGCATACCCTGTGTGATATAGGGATTCAAAGTCATACAGCATCGGTGCTTGCACCAGATGCTGTATGACCTTGAAGACCGAACAGACATGAGGAAAGAAGAATCACGAGGAATGAGTGATTCGATTTCCGAAGGTCTGTAGGATTGCGAGAGTTGCGAAGCAACGGAGCAATCCGTATATCACACAATACATAAATCAGAAACCATCCCTTTTATAGGGGTGGTTTTCTTATTTTTAACACATTTTTTGTCATAAAGATGATAAAATAAATATATGGAAGAGTACAGAAGACATGCAAAGACAAAAAAACCTGTAGAAATAGGTGAAAGTCAGCCCAGAGAGCTCAGAAAAGCTGATGTGGGGCGGCAACTGCTTGCTCTGGATGAAGTAAACGGCTACAGGATAAGACCGGGCTTCTACAATATCAACGGCGCCACCATGCTCACAGATGGCGTTAATTTTACTGCCTATTCCAACGGGGCTACATCCATAACACTTCTTTTATACAAAAGAGGTGAGTTAAAGCCCTTTGTGCAGATTCCGTTTCCGGAGAGTTACAGGATAGGTAAAGTGTACTCAATGATCGTATTTGGCCTTGATATTGAGAATCTGGAGTATTCATACAGTGTTGACGGACCCTGGGAGCCGGAGAAAGGTCTTTTGTTCGATAAAAATCACCTGCTGCTGGATCCATATGCTAAGGCAGTCTCCGGCCAGAGAATCTGGGGACAGAACCCGAATAAGGACGGAGCTTACAGGGCGAGGGTTGTAAGAGATAATTTTGAGTGGAATGATACCAATTCACTTGGGATCCCGATGTGCGATTCGGTTATCTATGAGATGCATGTAAGGGGCTTTACAATGGACCCGTCATCAGGAGTTAAGTTCAGGGGAACCTTTGACGGGATCAAGCACAAGGTAGATTATTTAAAACGTCTTGGTGTTACGGCAGTAGAACTTATGCCGATATTTGAGTTTGATGAGACAAGGGATAAGAGAGAAGTCAACGGCAAGACACTTCTTGATTATTGGGGATATAACACCATCAGCTTTTTTGCACCAAACACAAGCTACGCTTCTCAGAGTGAGTACAACAAAGAGGGTGTTGAGCTAAAACATATGATAAAGACGCTTAAGGATAACGGAATTGAGGTTATTCTTGATGTCGTTTTCAATCATACAGCTGAGGGCAATGAAAACGGCCCGTTTATTTCATTCAAGGGTTTTGACAACAATATCTTTTATCTGCTTACTCCCTATGGTCAGTATTATAACTTCAGCGGATGCGGAAATACCATGAACTGCAATCATCCAATGGTTCAGGAGTTTATCGTGGAGTGCCTGAGATACTGGGTAGAGGAGTACAGGGTCGACGGATTCAGGTTCGATCTTGCAAGTATCCTCGGAAGGGATCAGGACGGTGCTCCGATGGAGAAGCCTCCGCTTATTCAGAGACTTGCTTATGACCCTATCCTTGGCAATGTAAAACTCATTGCAGAGGCCTGGGACGCCGGCGGAATGTATCAGGTGGGAAATTTCCCTGCATGGAAGAGATGGGCTGAGTGGAACGGCAAGTACCGTGATGATATCAGGTCTTATCTAAAAGGTGATATCTGGTCAGCACCGGAAGCAGTCAAGAGAATAACAGGTTCCATGGACCTTTATGGCGGATCATACCTTGGATATGATTCTTCCGTTAACTTTATTACGTGCCATGACGGTTTTACCCTATATGATCTTTACTCTTACAACAACAAGCACAATGAGGATAACGGCTGGAACAATACAGACGGAGCCAATGACAACAGAAGCTGGAACTGTGGCATTGAGGGAGAAACAGATGACCCCGGTGTCATGGACCTCAGGTTCAGGATGATGAGAAATGCCATAACTGTGCTTATGTGCAGCAGAGGAACCCCTATGATCTATGCCGGGGATGAATTTGGCAACACTCAGTTTGGTAATAACAACGCATACTGTCAGGATAATGAGATTTCCTGGCTGAACTGGGAACTGCTTGATAAAAACAAGAGCTTTTTTGACTTCTACAGAAACATGATCCAGTTCAGGAGAAAGCATCCATCCATCAGGAAGGAGCTCAGACCTGCGGAGTGCGGTTATCCTTCAATCTCGGTACACACAGAGAATCCTGATCACGGCAATATTACCAAGGATTCAAGAGTTATATGTGTAAGGTACGCAGGATATATCCAGAAAAAGGGTCACGATGACATTGTGTATCTGGCTGTAAATGCTTACTGGGAAGATATTCAGATCATGCTTCCAAATCCTCCGGAAGGAGCATACTGGTCGCTTTGCGTTGATACCGGAGATGAGAGCGGTAAGTATTTTTACAACAGACCAAAACCCATGACATGGCGTAACAAGACTCTTAAGGCCAGGAGTGTTAATGTATTCATAGCATCTTACGGAGCTGAATATGGCGGCTGATGAAGAAAACGGCAGAGATAGATTTATAGTCGGCGGATATGAGTTTTTGTCCGAAAATGATGCCCAGAAGGCAGCGATGGACCTTTCCAAAATAAAAGTTCTGGAAGGCAGGGTAAAAGCAAACAGACCGGCAGATATCAAAGCTGTATATGAAAAGTCTATAGAGAATAAGATATTTAAGACCCCGATAGGCTGGGGATATCTTGTGGGGCTTAGGAGCAAACTCCTTGAGAGCGGTTTTAAAGAGGAGGATCTTACGCCCATTCCTTTGAATGTTTCCATGACAAGGCATTCTGTAATGGAATCCATAAATGTAAAGCAGAGGATAATCCCCCCTGACCCCAAGAAAAGCACTGACTTCAAAACTATATTTTCGATAATCCTGAATATAGTGCTTTTTATCCTGGTGGGACTCATGTTCTACGTGGCAACTACCAGCGAGACCGATAACATGATCAACTACAGAAAAAACATTACCAATCGCTACTCGACCTGGGAACAGGACCTTACAGACAGGGAAAAAGCTGTAAGAGAAGCTGAAAAAAAACTTGGCATCGAGGATACTTCGGTCTATTATGAGGATAACGGAACTAATTAGACAGGAGGATTCTTTTGTGGAAGATTTAAAGATACTTGTAGTTGATGACGAAAGTAGAATGCGTAAGCTTGTTAAGGACTTTCTGACCAAGGATGGATATATCGTACTTGAGGCAGAAGACGGACAGCAGGCTCTTGATACATTTTATGCAGATAATGAAATAGCTCTTATTATTCTTGATGTAATGATGCCCAAAAGAGACGGCTGGGAGGTATGCAGAGAGATAAGGACCACATCCAAGGTTCCGATCATCATGCTCACCGCCAAGGCTGAGGAGAGAGATGAACTTTTGGGATTTGAGCTCGGTGTAGACGAGTATATTTCAAAGCCCTTTAGTCCCAAGATCCTGGCAGCCAGAGTTTCTGCAATCCTCAGAAGAACAACAGGTCAGTCAGTCAACAACCAGATAATGGAAATCGGTGGAATTGTATTAAATAAGGTTGCTCACAGTGTTCAGGTTGACGGAAAGGAAATTGAGCTCAGTTATAAGGAGTTTGAGCTTTTGTCGTACTTCTTTGAGAATAAGGGTGTAGCTCTTTCCCGTGAAAAGATACTTAACAATGTCTGGAACTATGACTACTTCGGAGACGCCCGTACCATCGATACTCATGTTAAAAAGCTCAGAGGCAAGCTTGGCGAAAAGGGCGAGCTGATAAAGACCATCTGGGGTATGGGCTACAAGTTCGAGGCGTAATAACCAAATGAAAAAGGAGAAGATCCATTCACTGCGATTTGAGATAAGTGCTGTGTTTATCAGCATTATGGTAGGCACATTTCTGATGTGCCTTATCGTTAACCTCTTTTTTATGGAAAGATTTTATATCCAGAATAAGAGAGAGGCCATCATAGCTGCATACAGGAGCATATCTCAGGCTATCGGAAACGGTGATATAACTTCAGAAGAATTTGACGTTGAGATCTACCACATCTGTGAGAGATACAATATTGAAATGATAGTTCTTGATGCCGATTCCAAAACGCTTAAGACATCCAGCAACAACGCGGAGCTTCTTGCCAAGGTTCTGTGGGATAATATGATCACATCTGCCACGGGTTCAACAAGTGAGCTTTCCGATAAAACCATAATTGATTACGGTGATGACTATACGCTTCAGATCACTGTAGATAAGGGTACAGGAAGACAATACCTGGAGATGTGGGGAATTGTCGGAAACGGAAACCTGATCCTTGTCCGGACAACAATGGAGAGTATCAAGGATAATGTTTCCATATCAAATACCTTCATGGTATACGTAGCGGTAATTGCTATTGTTGTCGGATCAGTGCTTATTCTCTATATCTGTAAAAAAGTAACGGACCCGATCAAAAGACTCTATTACATTTCAGATGACATGAAAAAGCTTAATTTCGAGGCAAAATATGTCCCTGAGAATGAGTACAGAAATGAGATCGATGTCCTTGGTCGGAATATGAACGAGCTCTCTGAAACCCTCGAAAGCAATATCAAAGAGCTCAAGAACGCAAATATTGCACTAAAGCGTGATATCGCCCGCAAGGAAGAGATAGATGTGATGCGAAAAGAATTTCTTTCCAATGTATCACATGAGCTCAAGACTCCGATTGCTCTTATCCAGGGCTATGCCGAGGGCCTTAAGGAAGGCATAAACGATGACGAGGAGAGCAGAAATTTTTATTGTGAAGTCATCATGGATGAAGCATCCAAGATGAACATCATGGTTAAAAAACTTCTTACCCTCAATCAGCTTGAATTCGGTAATGACAGTGCCAATATGGAGCGCTTCGACATTGTCGACATGGTTTCAAACTACTTAAAATCCGCATCGATGCTGGCAAGGCAAAAGGATGTAACTGTTAAGTTTGATGATTACCCGCCGATATTTGTATGGGGCGATGAATTCAAGATTGAAGAAGTGCTGCAGAATTACTACAGCAATGCCATCAATCATGTATCCGGTGAAATGGTAATAGAAGTCAAGATTACCAATACTGAGGATAATCATGTCAGGGTTTCAGTCTTTAATACCGGTGACCCCATCCCGGAGGACAGCATAGGACATATCTGGGAGAAATTCTATAAGGTAGACAAGGCCCGTACAAGAGAATACGGCGGCAGCGGTGTGGGACTTTCCATTGTAAAGGCCATAATGGAAGGCATGCATCAGAAATACGGTGTCATAAATTACGACAATGGTGTTGAATTCTATTTTGAACTGGAGACAAAATAGTATGAAAAAAACAAGGTATTTGCAGGCGGCACTGATAGTAGGATTAACACTCATAATGACAGGATGCGGAGAGAAGTTCCCGGATCTTAGTGAGGAACAGTATAAACAGACTGTGGAATATGCTGCAGGTCTTTTGATGAAGTATTCCAATAACGGTCAGGCAAGACTTGTGGTTGTGGATGTCAAACAGGCTCTTAAGGACAGGCAGAGAGAGGCTGCAAGGGCTGCAGAAGTTGAGCTTGCCAAGGAAAGAGCTGCTAAGAACAATGAGTCTGCTACTGCCAATGAGACAACAACTCAGGAACAGGAAGAGCAGAACCTTACAACAGATCCAAATATCGGGACGCAGACTGAGAGCGTTCAGGAAGAAGAAAATACACAGCAGGAAGAGGCAGCTGCAACTACCGATCCTGGAGCTATCACGCTTTCGGCTGATGATTCTCAGGAGGTGATTCAGGATATTTTCCTCTCGTATCAGGGTTATTCTGTATCCAGTACATATCCCGAGAGCTCTAAGAGCTATGTGGTAAATGCAGATAAGGGCAAAAAACTTCTTGTTCTTCGCTTTGATCTGTACAATGGTTCTGATTCCGATAAATCAGTGAATATGATCCCGTTAGGGCTAAGCTTTAAGATAATACTTAACGGTAATGATATCGGCTATTCATCTGTCACATTCCTGCCCAATGACCTTTCGTCATACGTGGGAACAATAGAATCAAGAGCTCATGAGAGTGTAGTGGTTCTTACGCAGATAAGTGATACGGATTCAACGAAAATAGAGAGTCTTGGAATGAATGTAACCATTAAGGGAGAAACCCAGACTGTTATTCTAAAATAAATCGAAAATAACGGAGGCGCACATGCGGTTTCTATAGATGATGTCCCCAATAAGCCCAGTGATATTCCCTACTTCAGATAAGAGATAATTATGAGAGACAGCATTGGCAGACTTAAAAAAAGAATGAAAAATCATTGGAAAGAATGGCATTTTACGCCATTCTTTTTGCTATGCTGACAATTCTGGTTCTGACCATCATAGTTGAGTATATAATGTTCGTATTTCCCACTAAGCGCTGGTAAAAGAGGATGTGGATGCTTATGCCGGCAGTCAGGAGCAGTTTGATGATATTACAATGCTCAGTTTGTGGTATAAGTGCAGATAATGAAAATATATTTCAATTTTACTAAAATTTTTATGAACTTTATTGTGGGTGCGCGAAATATGGTATAATCTGATGTTTGACAATATAAGCAGAATGCTTCCGAGAGCAATGCAGAAGATAGCTTTCAGAAATGCACAGATAAGCTAAATAAAGGAATATTATGAGCGAACTTTTTAGAAAAAAGAGCCTGGAGAGGGTGGGGACTCCCGAAGAACTAAATGATTACATACACGTGACAGGGCTTCCGGTCTGGATCATTCTTATTGCCATGATCATTATGCTCGTTGGAATGCTTGCGTGGGGAATCTTTGGGACGGTCGAGGACGAGAACCCGGACGGAAGCAGTCAGAGAGTTCATCCTATTACCTATGTAACAAACTGACATGAAGGGGAAAATCAAAAAGCCAAAAACAAAAGGGGTGGCAAAAACCCCTATGATAATGCAGATGGAGTCGCTTGAATGTGGTGCAGCGGCTCTTTGCATGGTGCTCGCATATTATGGGAAATGGGTTCCCTTAGAGAAGGCAAGACTTGACTGCGGAGTAAGCCGTGACGGTTCAAATGCAAGAAAGATGCTTGAAGCTGCCAGAAATTACGGGCTGGAGGCAAATGCTTTTAAGCTTGAACCGGAAGAGCTTAAGCGCGAAGGGCAGTTTCCCTGTATAGTACATTGGGAATTCAACCATTTTGTGGTCTGCAAAGGTTTTGCAGGAGACAAAGTGTTTTTAAATGACCCTGCCAGAGGGAGTATCATAGTTTCAAAAGAACGTTTTGATGAAGCTTTTACCGGTGTAGTACTTATGTTTGAGCCCGGAGAAGACTTTGAAAGAGGCGGCAGGCGAAAAAACGTATTCGATTACATAAAAAAGCATCTCGAGGGCAGCTCTACTGCTGTTATCTTTGTAACCCTCACTACCACGATCGCATCATTGACCGCTATAATCAGGGCGGGATTTTCAAGAGTGTTTTTGGATAAACTGATCATTGGCCTTAACAGAAACTGGATCGGACCATTTTTGGCAGGGCTCTTTTTGCTCGCGGTTATAGAGATTGTCTCCTCCTGGATAAAGGCTGTCTATTCTCTTAGGATAAAAGGTAAAATGGCTGTGGTGGGAAGCGGCAGCTATATGTGGAAACTCTTAAGGCTTCCGATGGAATTCTTTTCCCAGCGAATGGCGGGAGATCTGCAGCTGCGCAAGATGAGTAATACTCAGATATCTCAGACTCTGATTGATACAGTTGCGCCACTGTTTTTTGATTCTATAATGATGATCTTTTATGTGGTGGTGATGATTCGCTACTCGGTTTCTCTTACGTGTTTTGGTCTGATTTTCATCGTTGTAAATGCATTTATTTGTAATTGGATTTCTCAAAAACGAATCAATATAATGCGCGTTATGCTGCGGGATCAGGGGAAACTTTCTTCTGCCACGGTCAATGCAATAGATATGATTGAAACCATTAAATCCAGCGGTGCAGAGAATGGCTTTTTTGAGAAATGGTCAGGCTTTCAGGCATCGGTTAATGCCCAGAGCATTAAATATCATAAACAGGACGCGTATCTTGGCATAATTCCGGCTATTTTATCAAGCTTTGTTAATGCAACTGTGCTTGGCATCGGAGTATTTTTTGTGCTGAGAGGACATTTTACTGTCGGTATGGCCTTTGCATTTCAGGGATTTATGAACTCATTTTTAGGCCCTGCAGGGAACCTGATAGGTGCAGGACAGACTATGCAGGAAATGAAGACATCTATGGAGAGGATTGAGGATGTTTTATCATATCCGGACGATCCTATGCTTGATAACACGGACTATGAAGAAAAATATGAAAAACTCAGCGGTAATATATCCATGCACCACATAACATTCGGATATTCAAGGCTCGATGCTCCGCTTATTGAAGATTTTAATCTTGAAGTAAAAAAAGGACAAAAGATAGCGATTGTCGGAGCATCCGGCAGTGGAAAGAGCACTCTTGCCAAACTGATTTCAGGACTTTACCAGCCATGGCAGGGAGATATACTCTTTGACGGAAAGCCACTTAAAGAAATCGACAGGAATGTATTTACAGGCTCCGTTGCAGTGGTTGATCAGGACATTACACTCTTTGAGGACAGCATTGCTGACAATATCAAGATGTGGGACAGCTCCATAGAAGACTTTGAAATGATACTGGCTGCAAGGGACGCCGGCATTCATGACAATATCATGAAAAGACCCGGCGATTATCAATACGGTATTGCAGAGGGAGGAACAAACTTCTCAGGAGGAGAGCGCCAGCGAATTGAGATTGCCAGGGCTCTTGCACAGGATCCGACTATTGTTATTTTGGATGAAGCAACCAGCGCACTGGATGCCAGAACTGAAAAAAATGTAGTAAGGGCAATTTCCGACAGGGGAATAACCACAATAGTAATTGCTCATAGATTATCTACGATCAGAGATTGTGATGAAATAATAGTTCTGGATCACGGCAGAGTGATTGAGAGAGGAAAACATGATGAACTTATCAGGCTTGGGGGCACTTATAACACACTGGTAAGCGTTGAATGACAGTAAGGGAGAAACTATGGGTTGGTTTGATGAGCAGATTCACGACAGAAAACGCTCGGATAATGAGATCTTTTCGGAATCCTTCGAACAGATGGCCGGTGCTGTTACCGGAAAACATTCAAGCGGAGACAATGATGAAGGCAGAAAGGTCTCTGCAAATGCATTTGAAGAGATTCTTGAATACTTTCATATGACTCCGGTTTCAGTTCCTGCAGATATCACTGATATGAATGAAATCATAGAATATCAGATGCGTCCTCTGGGAATAATGCACCGCAGGGTCAAGCTCGAAAAAGGGTGGCACAGGGATGCACAGGGTGCAATGCTGGGAACGCTGAAGGCCGATGGCAGCATGGTTGCCCTTATACCTGACAAGTTTTCCGGATATCGTTACTATGAACATGTCAGTGGACGTTTTGTCAAAATCAACAGACATATCGAGGATAAATTTGAAGCTGAGGCCATAGCCTTTTATAAGCCTTTTCCACTGGGCAGGATTGGGACTTTAAGCCTGGTAAGATATATATGCGAACAGATCAGTATCACGGATATCGTTATGCTGTGTTTTGTGATGCTCTTATCGACAATTGCAGGTCTTACAATTCCCTACATGAACAAAGAGCTCTTTTCCACAGTAATCGACTCCGGAAGTGAGAGAGTTCTTGTGGCTGCAGTTACGTTTATTCTGGCGGCAACCATCAGCAGATTTTTGCTTTCAGCCGCCCAAAACCTTGTTAACATTCGTATAAATACCAAACTCGGCGTCAATGTTGAAGCAGCTGCGATGATGAGAATGTTATCTCTGCCGGCATCTTTTTTTAAAAAATATAATTCCGGTGAACTTGCAAACAGAATGGGCTATATCAATAATCTGTGTACGGATATGGTCACTATGACGGTTTCAGCAGCACTTACATCACTGTTTTCGCTTATGTACATTATCCAGATCGTACTGTTTGCACCGGGACTTGTTATACCTGCTTTTACCGTGACACTTTTGACTTTGATCGTGACGGTCGCATCGATCTTTTTGCAGATGAGGATCACAGGCAGACAGATGCTTCTTGGAAGTAAAGAAAACGGACTAAGCTATTCCATCATATCAGGTATCCAGAAGATAAAGCTCTCAGGCTCTGAAAAAAGAGCCTTTGGACGCTGGGCAAAGACCTATGCTGATCAGGCAGCTCTTTTGTACAATCCGCCGACTTATCTCAAGGTGAGCGGTGTAATCTGCCTTGGACTGTCTCTGATAGGAGGGATAGTTATGTACTATGCAGCTCTTGTAACAGGGGTATCTGTTTCTGAGTATTATGCATTTAACTCATCCTATGGAATGGTAAGTGCTGCGTTTATGTCGCTTACAGGCATTGTAGCCATCGTATCCCGGATCAAACCTATTATCGATATGGCAAGGCCGATCCTTGAGGCTGAACCGGAGATATCCGATGACAAAGAAATAATCACAAGCCTTGGCGGAAAAGTGGAGCTTAACAATATCACTTTTAGTTACAGAAGTGATATGCCGCCTGTCATAGATGGACTGACGCTTAAGATAGAACCCGGACAGTATGTTGCCATAGTGGGAGAGACAGGGTGCGGCAAAAGTACCCTTATGCGTCTGATGCTGGGATTTGAAACTCCTCAACGAGGTGCAGTTTATTATGACGGAAAAGACCTAAGGCAGATAGATTTAAAATCCCTTAGGAAAAAAATCGGGTCTGTTATGCAGAATGGGAAACTGTTTCCGGGGGATATATATTCAAATATTGTGCTTACGGCTCCGTGGCTGTCGGTTGATGACGCCTGGAAAGCTGCAGAGATAGCAGGCATAGCTGAAGATATCGGAAGTATGCCCATGGGGATGTTTACAATGATCTCAGAGGGACAGGGTGGAGTATCCGGCGGACAAAAGCAGAGACTTCTAATTGCAAGGGCTATTGCCCCAAAGCCCAGGATCCTTATCTTTGATGAAGCGACAAGCGCACTGGATAATATTACTCAGAAACAGATATCAGATGCTTTGGATGGGATGAAATGTACAAGGATAGTGATAGCTCACAGGCTTTCAACCATAAAGCAGTGTGACCGTATCATTCTTATAAAGGATGGCAAGATAGCAGAAGATGGAACCTACGAGGAGCTGATGGCTCAAAAAAGCGATTTTGCGGATCTTGTTTCCAGACAGCTTCTTGAAAATGAAGCCGGGGTTTGAGGTTTTTGTAAGGAAGCTTTTTGGATGGTAACGGGGGTTATGTTTTTTGAGAGAGGAAGTTTTGGGGAAGAAAACGGGCGCTATAGGGACTGGTGCCGCGGATATTGTGTCTTGCAGTTCTGATTCAGGTTGATAATTCATTATCAGTGACCATTATCATTATATTGAATAGCAGAATCGGCCTAAATGAGGTGATTGCTTCATTTAGGCCGATATTCTTAATGAGATTTGCATCAAAAAACATGTGTAAAGTGTATAATCGAGCGAAATTTGTGATTTTGGCAGGCCTAATGAGTTTGATGAACGGAATACCGATAAAAACACAGAGTAAATGTCGGACTAAACCAACAAATAATCTTTTTAGTCCGACATGCAAGATGCTGCAATTTCGGCATTTGTAGCAGTATAGGTACAAGTAAAAAATAAAATAAATAAAAAAATTTAAAAATTGTTGTTGACAATGATTTTGCAGAGTGATATAGTAAGATTCGTTGCGGCGCTGATGAATAAAAAACAGCGAAAGCGCAGCAGTGGAGCGGGTTCTAGGCTCCTGTACCTTGACAAATAAACAGTAATGCAACCCTGAAAAATTCTAAGAGAATTATTCAG
>CAMORK010000049.1 GCA_946623755.1 uncultured Butyrivibrio sp.
AACATCCTCTTTAAAACTTTTCCCTCGTGTTACAATGCTAACTTAATGACATTGACTTCTAAAGTGGAGGACCTTCCTATTTCCAATAAACTTATTTTACTTCTATCTGAAGCTTGTCAAGATGCCATACCTCATCAACATATTCCTGAATTGTTCTGTCAGACGAGAACTTACCGCAGCATGCTGTGTTCATCAGTGCCATCTTAGCCCAGCGCTTCTTGTCTGTATAGGCATCCGTAATCCTTCTCTGAGCCTCAAGATAAGCCTCGAAGTCCTTTAGGATGAAGTACTGGTCTGCCTTATTGGAGTTGATAGTATTAAGCAGGCAGTTGTAAAGCGGTCTGAAGAGTTCTCTGTCCGGCGAGAAGGTACCATCAACAAGCTTATCCAGAACCGACTTAACATTAGGATTGCTGTTGTAGATATCCATCGGATTGTATCCGCCGTTTCTCTCATAGTCCATAACCTCCTGAGAGGTAAGTCCGAAGATAACAGCATTCTCTTCACCGACTTCATTAACGATCTCAACATTAGCTCCGTCCATTGTTCCAAGAGTAACTGCGCCGTTGAGCATCATCTTCATATTACCTGTTCCGGAAGCCTCTTTACTTGCTGTTGAAATCTGCTCTGACACGTCAGCTGCAGCAAAAATCAGCTCCGCATTGGACACCTTGTAATCCTCAATAAATACAACCTTTAGCTTGCCTTTTATATCCGGATCATTGTTAACAACATCAGCAACTGAGTTGATAAGCTTGATCGTGAGCTTGGCAGTGAGATATCCGGCTGCCGCCTTTGCACCGAAGATATAAGTCTTGGGATAGAAGTCCTTGCCGGGATGCGCCTTAATATCGTTGTATTTGTGGATAACCTGAAGGATATTAAGGAGCTGTCTCTTGTACTCATGAAGCCTCTTTACCTGAACATCAAAGATGGACTTGGGATCAACATCGATTCCGTTGTGCTCTTTGATATACGCCGCAAGACGTTTCTTGTTCTGGTACTTGATGTCCATGAACTCCTCAAGAGCTTTCTTGTCATTAACAAAGGCTTTCAACTTATCCATCTCTGAGAGGTCAGTGATCCAGCCATCGCCGATCTTGTCTGTAACCCAGTCTGCCAGAAGAGGATTTGCATGCAAAAGAAATCTTCTCTGAGTGATACCGTTTGTTTTATTGTTGAACTTCTCCGGCATCATCTCGTAGAAGTCCTTGAGTTCTCTCTTTTCAAGGATCTCTGTATGAAGCTTGGCAACTCCGTTTACGGAATGACCTCCGACAATTGCAAGGTGAGCCATCTTGACCTGATTGTCGTAGAGGATCGCCATGCTTCTGATCTTTGCCTGAACATCTATTCCTGCATGGTTAGTGTACTGACGCATGATCTGATCAACAAATCTTCTGTTGATCTCATCAACTATCTGATAAATTCTGGGGAGAAGTCTCTGGAAAAGATCTACCGGCCACTTCTCAAGAGCTTCCGCCATGATGGTGTGGTTTGTATAACAGCAGGTCTTAAGCGTTACTTCCCAGGCTTCATCCCATGAGAGATAATATTCATCCATGAGAAGTCTCATAAGCTCCGCAACAGCTACTGTAGGATGCGTGTCGTTGAGCTGGAATACAGCCTTCTCGTAGAATTTCCTGATATCCTCGTGATTCCTTAAATATCTCTTAATCGCAGTCTGCACTGAAGCAGAAATAAAGAAATACTGCTGCTTAAGTCTCAGCTCTTTTCCCGCGATATGATTGTCGTTTGGATAAAGGACTTCGCAGAGCTGGCTTGCAAGATTCTCCTGCTCTACAGCCTTCTGGTAGTCACCCTTGTCAAAGGAATCCAGCTGGAAGCACTGAACAGGCTCCGCATCCCAGATTCTCAGTGTATCTACAACACCGTTTCCATAGCCCACGATCGGAAGATCATAAGGAATAGCCTTAACTACCTGGTATCCTTCCTGTGTGAATACGGTTCTTCCACGCTCATCGGTGTGCATTGTCACATATCCGCCAAACTTAACTTCCTTGGCATACTCACTTCTTCTAAGTTCAAAAGGATTTCCGTTCTCAAGCCAGTTGTCAGGAACTTCTACCTGATAACCATCCTGGATCTTCTGACGGAACATTCCGTATTTATAACGGATTCCGCATCCATAAGCCACATATCCCAATGTAGCAAGCGAATCAAGGAAACATGCTGCAAGTCTTCCAAGTCCACCGTTTCCAAGTGCCGGATCCGGCTCCTGATCCTCTACAAGATTTACATCTATTCCAAGTTCATCAAGAGCTTCTTTGACAGGCTTGTAAGCCTGAAGATTGATAAGATTGTTTCCAAACGCCCTTCCCATAAGGAATTCCATAGACATGTAATAAACAATCTTCGGATCCTGTTCGGCTGCTGCCTTCTGAGTAGTCATCCAGTGATCAACTATGGCGTCTTTTATAGCATATGCAGAAGCCTGATACAACTCCTGCGGTGTTGCCTCATCCATCGTTTTTCTGTAAAGGGTCTTTACGTTATACTGGACACTTCTCTTGAAAAGATCCTTGTCAAAAGAAAGCTTTTTCTTTTTCATGTTCCCTCCTCAAAGAATATGTTACTTCTTACTGCGTGAATTGTATAAAATATTAATACACTTCTTTATTTTACCGCAAATAAGTGTTCTTTTCTATAAACATTCCGTAAATTTGGCGCAAAAAAGGGCTGCTCATACAACCGGCCCGCCCTTTTGTCTAAATCGCGATATTTTTTACTGCAAAAGTGACAATACTCCCTGATTTGTCTGGTTTGCCTGAGCCAGCATCGCCTGTCCGGCCTGGGCAAGGATATTAGTATTGGAAAACTTGACCATTTCCTCTGCCATATCTGTATCACGGATCCTTGATTCCGCTGCAGATGTGTTCTCAACTACGTTATCCAGGTTCTTTACAGTGTGCTCAAGCCTGTTCTGAAGAGCACCATAGTAGCTTCTGACCCTTGCTACGTTCTGTCCTGCGATATTGACAGTTTCTATTGTTTCAAGAGCTTTTTCTCTTGTGGTGGTATCAAAAGTATTTCCTTCCGTAAGAGATTCCAGTGTAATATTAAAGCGCTTCAGCTCGATCTGATTCTCGCTTGATGTCTCCGACCCAACCTGAAGGTACAAGAGATTTCCGATTCCGTCATCACCGGTACCGCCGCCGCTCTCAGGGAAGTCATATCCTGTACCGTAGGCGTTTGAAAATGCGGTATTTGATGGATCAATATAATATGAGCTTGTAGCTCCGCCACTTGCAGCGCTACCAAAGACACCCGCTTCAGATGTCGAAAGAGAACTCAGCAGAGATCCGGCACCATCTGTTCCTCTTGCCTGAAGAAGCTGTTTTACGAAGTTTAAAGGATCGGCACTTCCGCTCTTAAAGGCATTCTCAAAGGCTGACTGGCTGGTATAATCTGTAAGCTCTGCTATGGCTTCCGTCAGGCTATGCTTATTCTTCGCAATGTCCGTAAGGAGCGTATCCAGTCCGCTTGCTATGTTTGCAGAAGTAACTGCAGTATTACCGGCTTTTGCCGATACGGCGTAGCCAAGATACATTGTTGCCAGATAACCGGCACCATATGGCATATCACTTAGCTTATTCATGACACCTTTTATATCACTGTCTGAAGATGTCGGGTCTAAGCGATTGGAGATCCAGCCGTTATCACCACTTGAGGTCTGCGCAGCACCCTCAATAAACCACTGCGGGAATTTCTTTCCTGAACTGCTAAGCATTCCGTCAGTAACGGTATCATACATAATGAGGTGAGTCATTTCATGCGCTATTACTCCCGCAAGATTAGCCTTATCTTCTGCAGACATTGTTGCATAGCTGCCTATAGGAAAATCTGATGTATCCACCTTCATGGTATAAGTCATCACAGTGCTTGAATCATTCCAGTTCATACCAAGAGAAGCGTATGCCAGAGTGTTGCTCTTACCATCAATATTTCCGAGCTCAAGTCCTATGCTTATGGAAGGTGATGTAGCTGTACCAAACAGCGTCGGGAAATTCTGTCCGACCTTAGAAACCGCATATGCAGCTGCATTTCGTATAAATGAAGCAAATTCCGGGTCTGCAAAGTTGTTCGGTGAACCAGTAGCCTTGGTTTCACTGGTTGATGCTATATTTCCGTCCGGATCCAAAAATCCCACGGTAATATCAACCGACGGACCTCCCGGAATATCAAGGTGCAGAGCTTTTGATGGAGCCTGTGCTGCAGCCTTTGGAGCGTAACCGTTGCTTGAAAAAATATTTATATCATTAAAGGTTGTAGAAGCATGAGTTCTGTCAATTTCAGATTTCATCTTCTGCATCTCTTCGTTTATATATGTTCTGTCTTCATCTGTGAGAGTATCATTTGCAGCCTGAACCGAGAGCTCTTTTGCCCTTGAGAGCATATTGCTGACTTCATCAAGTGCGCCGTCAGCTATCTGACACCAGGAAATGCCGTCCTGACCGTTGTTGGATGCCTGGGAAAGACCTCTTATCTGGCGTCTCATCTTTTCTGAGATTGCAAGGCCTGCTGCATCATCGGCTGCTCTGTTGATCTTATAACCCGATGAAAGCTTCTCAGAAGATTTAGCACGTACTCCCGTCGTAATATTCAGTTGTCTGTTGGAATTCATTCCTGAAATATTATGCTGAATTACCATGAACTAAACTCCAAAACTGCCTGTCAATCCCAATGACCCTGTTCTGTAACTGCAAGCTCTTCTGCACATATCGGGCAAAAGACCTTTTCTTTTCCCTCCGATATCTTCTCCGAATCATACAGCTGTATGTCGGAAGATCCGCACTGGCATTTTGCGTTAAAAACTATCTCTCTTCCATCTGCATCAGTGGTCTTAAATACTGCTATTGCAGATATCTTTCCGCACTTTTCGCATCTTGCGATCTCTTTGTATACATACCAGAGTCTGTTTCCGCCTTTATTTACTACATCCCTTATTTTTTCCCGGGTTCCTTTGTCAAAAAAGGTGATCACCTGCTCCAGGTTGTTAAATACCATTCCCGATCCGATGCTGAGATTGGTCTCATATCCGCATTTGTTACACTTAAGATTTACCAACTGCCCCATTTTTCCACACTCTCTTTATAAAAAGCCTTTAATTACTGTAACAGTGACAATACTCCCTGATTTGTCTGATTTGCCTGAGCCAGCATTGCCTGTCCGGCCTGAGCAAGGATATTATTGTTTGAGTACTTCACCATCTCCGCAGCCATATCAGTATCTCTGATAACAGATTCAGCATGCTGTGTATTTTCAACAGTATTAGTAAGATTCTTATACGCATGCTCCATTCGGTTCTGATATGCACCGAATACTGCTCTCTGTTCGTCAACAATCTTAGCCGCGGATTTTACCTTCTCCAAAGCCTCAAGGGAAGTCTCTCTTGTCTGTGTCCCAATAGCGTTGATTCCAAGTGAATGGTTATTCAAAACATCATAGATCAGCGGAATGATGTTATCGTCATTGCTCTCAGATCCCGCCTGAATATTAAGCTGCATTGTTCCGGCATAAATATTGGCCTTAAAATTATTTGCCGAACCGTTGTACATCGTCATGGTGGAAGGCGAACTGTTAGTTATATCAACACCGCGTATATTGGCTATTCTGTCTATGATATCACTTGCTGTCTCGCTTTCATCAACGTTCATATGGAGAGTGTAACTTCCGATCGTTCCGGTAAGCTCTGTTCCGTCTGAAGTATATTTCACTGAATCTGAGGTTGACAGAGTAAAATTGATATGAAGCTGGCCACCAACCGTACTGGTATCTATAAGTGAATTGTTTGATTTTGTTCCGTTTAACGCTTCATTTATAGCTGTCGCCAGATCCCCATTATTAAAATATTCGTTTCTGTTGTATATATGGCCGCGGTAGTTATACCACCAAACATTTTCAGTTACAGCACTGCGATCACTTGAAGATGTATATACAGAGCCTGAATACTTCGCAGTAACATCAAAGGTTGAAGGCGTTGTAGGCTGAGTGTTTGCATTTTTCCCAAAATCAAAGTCAAAACTCATGGTAGCGGTATCTGCTGCATTTTTTCTGTTATCGCTGTTACCGCCATCCGGATCAATGTGGTCTGCCGAACCTGATACCTGATTTCTGCTGGCAAGTCCTGTCTGATACGATATTGATCCGCTAACACTTGATCTGCTGTCGCCTACTACTGTTCCGTAGATATTGAAATAAGAATTTGCAGATACAGTCTTGTTATTAAGCTCAGAAACAAGCTGAGCCTTTGTTGCATCACTATCAAGGGTCAGTCTAAGATTAGGGGAGATTCCCACAGCACCCGGGAACTGTCCGTAATCCATTGTCCCGCTGTTTAGAGAAATAGTAAATCCTTCCTTTAGCTCTTCCTCAGATGGAAATGGAATCTCATGGCTCTCATACTCTATTCCGTCATAGCCTGTCCATTTTACCTTGACACCACTGTCAGTTGCCTCGAACTTAAAGCCTCCGTTGTTAGGCCATGCTGCCTTATTTGTTTCTGTTACTGTACCTGTATAACTACTGTTGCCTGTACTCCAGGTATAAATTGGTCTGTCTTCAGTCCCTACTACCTTTCTGTCGGTTGTGTTCTCGTCCCAAATAAGCTTTTCATTGAAAGATGTGGTATGAAAGGTCCTGTTGCACTCAACCTTGAGCTGCTGAATTTCTGAGTCTATGTAGGACCTGTCCTCAGGAGTAAGTGTGTCATTGGCAGCCTGTACACATAATTCAGTCATACGTGCCAGCATCTCATCTATCTCAGCAAGGGCAGCATCTGCCACCTGGACATAGGAAATACCGTCCTGGACATTCTCTGATGCCTGGTCCAGTCCGCGGATCTGTCTTCTCATTTTTTCACTGATTGCGAGTCCTGCTGCGTCATCTGCAGCGCGATTGATCTTATATCCAGACGACAGCTTCTCAGACGACTTAGTCTGAAGGCCGGTCGTGATGCCGAGCTGTCTATTAGAATTCATTGCAGTTAAGTTATGCTGGATTACCATGCTTAGATCCTTCTAAAATTCCCACATCCTATTTCACAAGCATCCTTGCATGTAACGCCACTTCCCTGCGGCTATTAAATATATCGGAGCATGTTGCATATTTACTTAGTACAATTGAAAATAAATTACATTTTTCTAAATTTTTTCATAAAAAAACACCTCCGGATTTTCATCGGGAGGTGTTAAAATCACATATTTTTAATTTGCTATCACAATATACTTCAGACCCCGATCAGTGTTTATAGCCTTTTCAAGCTCTTTTACCAGAGAATCGTCATATCCTCCGCTATCTACGACTGCCACAGCGTCCTCTCTCTTCATGCATATATATTCGGAGGGGCTGTATCTGTCAGTAAGGCTCTGCCATGTATCATCGGGCAAAAGCTCACCGTTATATACATCAGGCCTGTACCATGAGCTCCTGTAGTCGATGTCGTTCCAGATGATCGTGCTCTTTTCAGGGATCTCTTTGTAGGCCTCATCCCACTCGGCGCAGATGATGTCATAATAAGTGTTCTGTCCTGCCCAGTCTCCGGCTTTATCTGCCATATCAACCAGCGAAACCACTGTGATGACGCTCATAAGAGCTGCCATAACTCCAAGAAGCTGCTCCGGCAGCAATCTCTTTTCCAGCACCAGATCTATGATCCCCATTACCAAAAGAACCGTAGCGGGAGCAAAGAACCTGAAATAGAAAGTATCCATACTTGAACGATATCTTACAACGATGAACATCACATAGTAAAACGCAGCCATGGCAACGAAAACAGCGCCTCTGTTCATGATCCCGTTATCAAGGCACAGCCTGACAACAACCACGATAAGAGCAGCTACCAGAAGCACAAACAGCGCTTTATATCCCATTGTAAGCTCTCCGATATACTCCGGAACGCTCAGGGAAAAGACATTGAACACCTCCGTCACAAGACTGTTAAAAAGATCATCTGTCAGAGTCACATAATCATCCCACCAGGTTCCTCTTGCAACGCCGGTCGGGTATCCGTTCCTTAACTTATTCATTACAAGGTAGGATACACAAGCCACTCCACTGCATACGGCGCTTATGAAAAGACCTTTGAGCTTTCCATAAGTAGCTCCGTTCTCCTGACCGTTTTTCCTGCCCTTTATATATCCAATAAGCATTACAAGCCAGTAGAATCCCGCAACAAACCAGGCATATATTCCGAAGTATCTTGTAAGGAACGCTGCTGTTCCAAATACACCAAGAAGCACATAGTGCCTGATTCCGGGTTTATCCTGACTCACAATCTTCCCAAGCATCAGAGCAAACAGAAGAAGGAACAGCTCAAAAGGCACTTCACTCCAGGTGTAGTAGCACAGAGTTAAAAAGCCCACATTTGTAAAAGCCAGGGCATAGAGCCATGCTCTGTCCCTGAACTCAGCCCAAAGGACAATAAATATCAGAGCAACAATGGCCATTGCCACAAACTTACTCGCAAGGTACGCTCCGGTTCCGGTAACCGCCATAGCAAATGCTATAAGTGCCGGATAAATGATAGGCCAATTGGCGAAATGACTGTTATATCCTGCCAGACCTTCATAGGAAAAGCCGTTGCCTGCCACAAGATTAACCGCCTCTCTGAGATACCCGTCTGAATCAGCGGAGATATATACCCCGTCCATATATCCTGCCTGATATATCTTTAGAGAAATAGCAGCAAACAAAGCTATCAGGAAAGCTATATTCCAGATCTTTTTAAATCTCTCTGAAGCAACAACTCCGGAAATCCAGGCAAAAAGCGAACCACCAAAGATCATGTACAGCACAAAAAGCGCTGTAAGTATGATCACCAGCGGCGCAGAGAAATAAAACATCTCGGCAAGTGTCACGTGGTCATCCAAGACAACCATAAACCCTGCAGAAATTCCCATCTCATATCCCGCAACCTTCATAAAATAAGGATTACAGTTGTTGGCTGTAAAAGTGAAGTTGTAGGTCCTTCCTTTTTCCATGTCAAAAAACATTGACACATCATTCCATGATCCGGCCTCAATTTCAGCAATATCAATAACCGCATCCGAAAGAGTATCCCCGGATTTTGCATCCTGTACCTTAACATCAACCGTCGCCTGCGTGGTTCCTGCCGGAACATCGGTGTTTACCATGAGTACCTTTAGAGCCTGAACGCTGTAATTATCTCCGGCTGTATAAGGGAATGTCATGTCCTCCCCATTATTCATTTCAACATAAACAGGTTCTTTACCAAGTCTCGGAAGAACATCCCCTGTCCTGACAGACCCGGGTACCTGTTTTTGAAGAACAAAAAGTAGTCCAAGGCAGACCATAACTGCCAGGACTACTCCAATAATTTTTGTAATTGAAAGCTTTTTTGAATTTGTCATATGCACCCCAAACCGGTCTTAAAGCTCTTTTGCCAGCTTCATTGCCAGCTCGACCGTAGCATCTGAATTGTAGTGATTATGCTCGCCCCAGCGGCCAAGACCATAGACACCACACCCTTTCATATATCTAAGTATACTATCTATTGCTTCCGGTTTGTCTATCGTGTTAACGGGATAAGCATACTCCATGTGGAAATTGATATCTCCGTCCTGCGCGTGATATCTCTCGGTTCTGGTCTCTGTCCAGTAGCCCTTAGCTCCCTCATAGAAGTTGCCGCGCAAGAGTATCCTGTGATGATCCATGTTCTCGCCCGGATAGTATATCCACTGCGCATCTGTATTCATATCTTCAGGATGATAAGTAACTTCAATTGATGTGTGGATGAGCTTGCTGACAGCATCTGTAATTTCCTGCGGAACGCCTGTCAGTCTCATAGATGTCCACGGAACTGTCGTTACTATTATTTCTGCTTCTATAACGGTTCCGTCTGAGAGAGTAACTCTCTTGTCTGCAGGACTCAGCTCAGTGACACTGACACCTGTAATGAGCCTATCACCCAGTGCCTTACCCATCCTGAGCCACAGCTCGCCGTAACCGTATTCTTTTGGGTAAAAGAACTGTGCATGTCCCGGTTGCGAACCGGCGGCCTTTTTCTCTCTGCATGACTTAAGAGTGTCCTCATAGCTTACATTGGGAAGCTTTTCAAGCCAGTATGTTCCCAGTGCGTTGAGGTTATCACCAAACATTTTCATGTTGTATGGAAGCATGTACTCTTTGGCGATGAGATCTCCAAGCTTCCAGCTGATCCAGTCCACGAACTTCTCCGGCATCTTCTGCCCTGCATTGCAGCCTGCAGCTGCTATAGAATCAAGAAACGGCTTCTGGACATCCTCAGGAAGCTCCCACAGATTGGCCTCGAAGGGATGGTGGATCTCATACTCGCGCTTATCTGCATCCGGAACAAATCCCGGGGTAAAGCGGATCCTGCTGTCCCTGTCATATTCACGCCACTCATCCTTTGGCATAAAACCAAAAAGAAAACGGCAAACTTCAGGTCTCCTAACATCAAGAAAATGGCCTCCTCCGATATCAAGAGGAGAACCATCTACATCCTGTGACCTGCAAAGCCCGCCGGCCTGCGCTTCTTTTTCAATTACTGTAAAGTTTTCTTCGCCGCGCTGCCTGAGCGTGTTGGCGAAAGACAGCCCCGCAGGGCCTGCTCCGAGAATCAGATACTTAGTCTTCATGGTAATTTCTTAACCCTTTTCTCATTGTCTTTTAGCATAAAAAGAATTCTGAGTGCTTCTGTAACTGACTTGAACTTCAAAGAAGAGCTGCTGCCCGTGTAATGGATTGGAACTTCCACCGTATTAAGATCACGGCAGTAATATCTCATCTCTGTCTGATACATATGTCCCGTTGAAAGGAATGCATCAAGATTCATGTTCCTAAGAACTTCAGCCTTAAATGCCTCAAATCCGCTGGTCATATCCTTGAGTTTGGTGCGAAGAACAAGGTTTGCCAGAAATGTTCCTCCGCCACTGAGCATTCTTCGATACAACGGAAGATGCTCAATTCCTCCGCCGGCAACAAAACGAGAGCCCCAGACACAATCATATCCTGCATCAAGCTTATCAATAAACTGCCCGATTTCCTCAGGCTTATGGCTTCCGCCTCCGTCCATCTCAATGATCTGCTCTGCACCATCTTCAAGAGCTCTTCTAAAGCCTTCAAGATAGCAGCTGATAACTCCGGTACTCTCTTTAAAATATATGCATTTTACACGTCCCGTGTGCTCGTAGCTTCGGATCACCTCAGCTGTATTGTCGGTGCTGTAGTCATCCACCACCGGATAGATGCTGAGGTTATCATAGGGAAGTCCCAGAATTCTATCCAGGACCTGCCCCATGGTATCACCCTCGTTTGCAACGGGCATAACAATTATAGTTTTCTTCATCTAAGCGCCATCAAACTTTCTCTACGCCTATTGTAACCTTTTCGCCGTTGATATCCCACTCTTTTGCGTTTGCAACATCAGAGCCATATACAACTTCGTTGGCAAGAACCTTAGTAGAGATGCTGCTCTCATTGGCCTTAACGATATTGGCAAGCTTGTCGTTACCGTTCAAGGAAACCTTGATGTGATCCATTACTTCGAATCCGGAATCCTTGCGCATGGTCTGAACCTTACTGATAACTTCAAGAACGAATCCCTCGTTGATAAGCTCTTCTGAGAGGTTTGTATCAAGAACTACCGTGATGCCCCAGTTCTCCTGAGAGATGAAGCCCTCTTTCTGCGCCATCTCGATGAGAAGATCATCCTTAACAAGCTCAACATTCACATCATTTACTGTAAACTTGATGCTTCCGTTGTTGTTAAGCTCATCCATTGTGGCATTTCCGTCAAGTCCCTCAAGATATGCCTTGATAGCACCGATGTTCTTGCCGTACTTAGGTCCCAAAGTCTTAAGCTGCGGCTTGAAGCTGTAGCTTGTAAAGTCTCTTACGTCATCTGTGAAGGCAACGTTCTTGACATTGAGCTCTTCTCTGATGATATCTGTATAGAACTCGCCTACAGTCTGCTCAGCTTTTACATACATCTGGCCGATAGGCTGACGGTTCTTGATGTTTGCTGCATTTCTTGCTGCTCTTCCAAGTACTACGATATCAAGAACTTCTTCCATATCCTTCTCAAGCTTGGCATCGATGAGAGACTCATCAACTGCAGGGAAATCGCAGAGATGGATAGACTCAGGAGCATCCTTAAAGCTGTTTCTTACAAGGTTCTGGTAGATCTCCTCTGTCATGAAAGGAACCATAGGAGCTGCTGCCTTGGCTACGGTTACAAGAGCTGTGTAAAGAGTCATGTAAGCAGATATCTTATCCTGCTCCATTCCCTTAGCCCAGAATCTCTCACGGCTGCGGCGAACATACCAGTTACTCATCTCATCAACAAAGTTATCAAGAGCCTTACCTGCTTCAGGGATCCTGTAGTTTGCAAGGTTCTCATCAACTGCCTTTACGCAGCTGTTAAGCTTACTAAGAAGCCACTTGTCCATAACTGTGAGCTTATCGAGCTCAAGCTTATAGTTTGCAGCATCGAAGCCATCGATATTTGCATAAAGTACAAAGAACGCATAGGTGTTCCAAAGTGTTCCAAGGAACTTACGCTGTCCCTCCATAACCGCATCTCCTGAGAAACGCGAAGGAAGCCATGGAGCTGAGTTTGTATAGAAGTACCATCTGATAGCATCTGCGCCGTACTTCTCAAGGGCATCGAAAGGATCTACCGCATTGCCCTTAGACTTACTCATCTTCTGTCCGTTCTCATCCTGAACAAGACCAAGAACGATAACGTTCTTGAATGCAGGCTTGTTGAAAAGAAGTGTAGCCTCGGCGTGAAGTGAGTAGAACCATCCTCTTGTCTGGTCTACAGCCTCTGAGATAAACTCTGCAGGGAACTGCTTCTCAAAGAGCTCCTTATTCTCAAATGGATAGTGCAGCTGTGCAAACGGCATAGCTCCTGAATCAAACCAGCAGTCGATAACCTCTTTTACCCTGTGCATCTTCTTGCCGCACTTAGGGCATGTGATCTCAAACTTATCAATGTATGGTCTGTGAAGCTCACATGTCTCAGCTGAAGGATCTCCCGAGAGCTCTGCAAGCTCTTTTCTTGAGCCTACTGAAAGCTGATGGCCGCAGTCATCGCACTCCCAGATATTAAGAGGTGTTCCCCAGTATCTGTCACGGGAGATGCCCCAGTCCTGAATGTTCTCAAGCCAGTCGCCAAATCTTCCCTTACCGATTGACTCAGGAACCCAGTTGATCTCTTTATTGTTGCGGATAAGGTCATCCTTGACCTCTGTAACCTTGATGAACCATGATGAACGAGCATAGTAAAGAAGTGGTGTAGAGCATCTCCAGCAGTGAGGATAATCGTGCTCCATTTTAGGTGCTGAGAACAGAAGTCCTCTTGCATCAAGATCCTTGAGTACCTCAGGATCTGCACTTACCGCGCCCTCATCCATTTCCTTCTGTGTAGGCTTACATCTGTAACCGGCAAAAGGAGTCTCAGGCTTAAGACGACCCTCTGCATCAACCATCTGTACAAGAGGAGCGTCGTACTTGCGTCCGACTCTTGCGTCATCTTCACCGAATGCAGGAGCGATATGTACAATACCTGTACCGTCTGACATTGTTACGTAGTTATCGCAGTAGATAAAGAATGCCTTCTTGTGCTGCTTGTCAGCCTCATCCTTGGCACACTGATAAAGCGGCTCGTACTCCTTGTACTCAAGGTCTGTTCCTACATAAGTCTCAAGTACTTCGTATGCCTTCTGACCTTCTTCCTTGGCAAGTGATCCAAGAACTGTATCAGCAAGGGCTTCAGCAAGATAATATGTGTATCCGTCTGCTGCCTTAACCTTGATATACTTCTCATCAGGGTTTACACAAAGTCCGATGTTTGAAGGAAGTGTCCATGGTGTTGTTGTCCATGCGAGGAAGTATGCATCCTCTCCTGACACTTTGAAACGTACAACCGCTGTACGCTCTTTTAATGTCTTATAACCCTGTGCTACCTCGTGAGATGAAAGAGGTGTTCCACAACGAGGACAGTAAGGAACTACCTTGAATCCCTTGTAAAGAAGGCCCTTCTTCCAGATTTCGTTAAGAGCCCACCACTCGGACTCGATAAAGTTGTCATCATATGTAATATATGGGTGCTCCATATCAGCCCAGAATCCAACTGTGCCGGAGAAGTCCTCCCACATTCCCTTGTATTTCCATACGGATTCCTTGCACTTCTTGATGAAAGGTTCTATTCCGTATTCTTCAATCTGCTCCTTGCCGTCAAGGCCGAGCATCTTCTCAACTTCAAGTTCTACAGGAAGACCGTGAGTATCCCAGCCTGCCTTACGGGGAACAGTATATCCCTTCATTGTTCTGTAACGAGGGATCATATCCTTGATGGCACGTGTAAGAACATGTCCGATATGTGGCTTACCGTTTGCTGTAGGCGGTCCGTCATAGAACATATACATCTCACCCTGACTGCGGGTGTCAACGCTCTTCTGGAATATGTCTTCTTTTTTCCAGAACTCCTCAACCTTTTTCTCTCTTCCGACAAAATTCATATCGGTTTCGACTTTGTTATACATCTTGAGCTCCTTTCAATAATAAAAAAGTGCCTGCGGCACCTCAACTCCCCTGCCCCTCACTCATGAGGGGTT
>CAMORK010000050.1 GCA_946623755.1 uncultured Butyrivibrio sp.
GTCTTTACGTGGGTTTGAGGGGATGCTAGTATAATAAGCGTAACCCCCCAATACATTATATAGTTTTTTGCTATACCCCATAAGAAAGAAATACCTTCTCTAAAAAGACAGCTACCCCGCTGTCTTTTTTACTTTATACGAAAAAATATTTTTAAAGGAATTAATATGAATCAGTCGGCTTTCTTTCATGACATGACCTTGGACTACCTAAGGCCTGCGGAACCAGATATTGGGCGTATTACGGATTTCAGGTTCAGATGCGCTCACGGAGATGCTTCCCAGGTCCAACTGGTATGCGGGTCAGAACATAAGAAGATGAGGCTTTCCGAAACCGACAACGGATTTGATTACTATGACGTATCAATCAATATTGGCAAGGATCCGTTCAGATATCACTTTGAGATAACAGGTAAGGACGGCAGCTTTTCTTTTTACGACAAAAGAGGCGCCGCTCCGGATGTTATGGAGAGCATGAGGTTCCTGGTAATCCCAGGTTTTGCTACTCCTAAGTGGGCTAAGGGCGCAGTAATGTACCAGATCTTTGTCGACAGGTTCTGCAACGGAGATCCTACGAATGATGTAATGAACGGTGAGTACTCCTATAGCGGATTCAAGGCCAAAAAGGTTGAGGACTGGGGGAGCTATCCCGATCCCAAAACAGATTTTTGCGAGTTCTATGGCGGCGACCTTCAGGGCGTTCTGGATAAGCTTGATTATCTAAAGGACCTGGGAATAGAGGTTATCTATTTTAATCCCCTGTTTGTTTCTCCATCCTGCCATAAATACGATATTCAGGATTATGACCATATCGATCCTCACTTTGGCAAGATTGTTGAGGATGGTGGCGACATTCTTCCTCAGTTTGAGAAGAGCAACAAGAGAGCAGAGCGCTACATCAGACGCGTTACGAATAAAAAGAACTTAGAGGCCAGCGACAAGCTCTTTGTCAAGGTGGTGGCAGAGGCCCATAAGAGAGATATAAGAGTCATCCTTGACGGCGTGTTTAACCATTGCGGATCTTTCAACAAGTGGCTCGACAGAGAACTTATTTATGAGGATGCAAAGGGATATGAAAAGGGTGCTTATGTTGCATCCGGAAGTCCTTATCGAAAATATTTCTCATTTTCACAGGATAAATGGCCCTACAACGCCAGTTATGAAGGATGGTGGGGGTATGATACTCTTCCAAAGCTCAATTACGAAGGGTCAAAAGAACTCGAGGACTACATTATAGGAATCGGGAAAAAGTGGGTGTCGGAGCCCTATAACTGTGATGGATGGAGGCTTGACGTAGCAGCGGATCTCGGACACTCTGAGGAGTACAATCACAAGTTCTGGAGGAGGTTCAGGGAGGAGGTCAAAAAGGCTAATCCTGAGGCAATTATTCTTGCCGAGCATTATGGACCTTCAGGGAAGTGGCTTGACGGCAAAGAGTGGGATACTGTCATGAACTATGATGCCTTTATGGAGCCTGTTACATGGTTTCTTACCGGAATGGACAAGCACAGCGATGAGTTTAAACCCATAAGAGTCGGTAATGCCAGAGAGTTTTTTGACACAATGCTCTATGCCGGCGGCGAGAACTTTACCATGCCATCTCTTTACACGGCGATGAACGAACTTTCCAACCATGATCATTCAAGGTTCCTTACAAGGACCAGTCAGAAGGTTGGAAGGAGCGATACACTAATGCCTTCATCAGCTGACACAGGTATTCGAAAGCACGTGATGAGGCAGGCTGTCATGATACAGATGACCTGGCCCGGAGCACCGACAGTATACTATGGCGATGAGGCAGGCGTCTGCGGATTTACAGATCCGGATAACAGACGTACATATCCCTGGGGCAAAGAGGACAGGCAGATGCTCTCCTTTCACAAGGAGATGATCCGTATCCACAAGGAATGTCCGGAGCTTAAGACAGGTTCCTTCAGAGAACTCTACGCTGAGAACAACTTTCTGGCTTACGGAAGATTCAACAGGACTTCCGCAGTGGTGGTTGCAATTAACTTAAATGACTATGAGATAACCAGAGAGATTCAGGTATGGCCCATGGGAATTCCGAAGGATGCCAGGTTTAAGCAGCTTATAGTTTCAGACAGCACCGGATTTGATGTGTCACCTACGACCAAGACCGTAAATGACGGAGTTCTTAGCCTGACAATGTCCAGAAATACCGGATATGTTCTCAGATATGACAGTTTCGAAGCAACAACTGATGAAGAATTCTGGTCAGATAACTTCTTTGGGTTTGATTAAACAAAACAACAAGTATATAATGGTTTTAACCATCAAAACTATCAAATATAAAGGGGAGAAACAAAATGTTAGTATCTGCAAAAGACATGCTTGTAAAAGCAAAAGAAGGCCACTATGCAGTTGGTCAGTTCAACATTAACAACCTTGAGTGGACAAAATCAGTTCTTTTAACAGCAGAAGAACTTAAGAGCCCTGTAATCCTTGGTGTATCCGAAGGCGCAGGCAAGTACATGACAGGTTTCAGCACTGTTGCAGCAATGGTAAGAGAGATGGACAAGAACCTTGGAATCACTGTTCCTGTTGCTCTTCACCTTGACCACGGCACATACGAAGGATGCTACAAGTGCATCAAGGCAGGATTTACATCAATCATGTTTGACGGCTCTCACTACGATATCAATGAGAACGTTGCTAAGACACAGGAGCTCGTTAATGTAGCTCATCAGCTTGGTCTTTCAATCGAGGCTGAGGTTGGATCAATCGGCGGCGAGGAAGACGGTGTTATTGGAATGGGCGAGTGCGCAGATCCTGCAGAATGCAAGAGAATTGCTGATCTTGGCGTTGATATGCTTGCAGCAGGAATCGGTAACATCCATGGTAAATATCCTGAGGGATGGCCAGGACTTAGATTCGATGTTCTTGACGCGATCCAGAAAGAGACAGGAGTTATGCCTCTTGTTCTTCACGGCGGCACAGGAATTCCTTCAGATATGATCAAGAAAGCTATTGACCTTGGCGTATCCAAGATCAACGTAAATACAGAGTGTCAGCTTTCCTTCGCAGATGCTACTCGTAAATACATCGAGGCAGGCAAGGATCTTGAAGGAAAGGGATTTGACCCACGTAAGCTTCTTGCTCCCGGCGCTGAGGCTATCAAGGCTACAGTTAAGGAGAAGATGGAGCTCTTTGGATCAGTTGGCAAGGCTTGATTCAGGTTATAGCAGATTTTACCGGAAGGGTAGAGCCAAGGCTTTACCCTTCTTTTTTCTTATAAAATTACAGATCAGGGGTATACAGGAAATGAACAACGAACTAACCAAAAAAGATATCGAAGATATGGAAGCTGAGATCGTACACCGCAAGGTTGTTGTCAGAAAAGAGCTCTTGGAGCATGTAAAAGAGGCCAGAGCTCAGGGCGATCTCTCAGAAAACTTTGAGTACTACGCAGCAAAGAAGGCCAAGAATCAGAATGAGAGCAGGATCAGATTTTTGGAGAGAATGATAAAAACGGCGCACGTTATTGACGATAATACTAAAGATGACGAAGTGGGAATGAATAAGACTGTTACCATCAGAATGGAAGATGACGGCAGCATTGAGACATACAAGGTTGTGACCACCATGAGAAAAAATTCCCTAAAAGGCCTTATCAGCATAGAATCTCCTCTTGGTAAACAATTGCTTGGACATAGGGTAGGAGACCGTGTTACTATTATAGTGAACAGTGAAATTAGTTACGATGTAACGATAATGAATATAGAGAATACGGGACTCACCGAGGAGGATACTATAAGGGATTTCTGACTCGGGGCTCTGATGAGAAATGGAGGGAATGCATGCACGTTTTTCAGCCGGTTGATCCTATTGAAATCGAACAGGGAGCGTATACTTTTGACGGTACCAATTTTCTTGTGACAGCAGGTAATGGAAGTAAGGTAAACACAACCACGGCCAAATGGGGTGGCGCGGGTTATCTCTGGAACAAGAGGGTTGTTTACATTTTCCTTCGTGGTGGCAGGTACACCAGTGAGCTTCTTGATGAGGCCGGTGAATTTTCACTGAGCTTTCTTAATCAGCAGGAATTCAGAGGAGCTTTTAAATATCTTGAAGCTGTTTCCGGAAGAGCGGAAGACAAGATTGCCGGTGCCCGTCTGACAGTTAACTACGATGAGGGGATACCTTTTATTGACGAAGCCGACAACGTCATAACAGCAAGAGTACTCTACAAAAAAGAGTTCAGGGAGGATGGTTTTGTAGACAAGAGTCTGGCGGATGAGTTTGAAAAAAATGGAGAATATCATATTGTCTACGTTGGGGAGATTAAGAAGATCATGATCAGATAAGTCTATCCTTATGAGGGACATATGAAGAGCAGGAATCTAAGAAAGATCTTTGTAAGTGTTTTTTCCGCAGTAGCTGTTCTGGCAGGTGCGTTTAGTGGCATGATCCCCACAAAAGCGAGCCTGTCTTTTGGTGCGGAGAATCAGGAGGTTCATGTCCTGAAAGGGGCAGATTCAGAGGCGGATTCGGAAAAAGCTGATGAAGAAGCGGTAATCAGGATCGGTACCTGGTACACCGAAGACAATCTAACAAATCTTAAGGCCTATCTGGCCGGAGAATTTCCAGATTATAATTTTAAATTTGAATATATCGGGAAGAGTAACTATGAGCCCATTATGGATTCGAAGCTCTCATACAAGGGAGCGCCGGATATTATTTATGTTACCGGAGAGATGGCGGAAAAGCATGCCATGACCGGTTACTTTGCGAATCTTACGGATATTACCGAAAAGTTTAACAAAGAGGCCAGGCTCGCATTTGGGTATGGAAATGCAGTTTATGCCGTTCCGAATACTTCGGATCTTGAATGTATCTTTTATAACAAAGATATGTTTTCAGCTAAGGGAGCCGGCGTCCCAACGGATTTTAACTCTTTTATCGGTGCCTGTGACTACTTCAGAGTGGTTCGCAAGATAAGGCCCCTTGCAGCAAGTTTAAAAGATCCCTATGGATTTGCAAACAGCGCACTGGGTATCCTTTCTGCCAATTACTTCTCAACCGACAGAGGAAGCGGATTTGGCGCAAGACTGCAATACGGAAGGACTACTTTTTCAGAGGAGCTGCAGCCATTCATGAAGGACTGGGAGACTCTTATAGAGCACGAAGTGATAACGGCTGATATGTACGTCATAGATGGCAAAAGAGCTGTTGAGGAATTTGTAAATGAAGAAGCAGCCATGATAGTAGGAACACCGGAAACTTACGTTGCAATAAGGCAGGAAAGGCCTGATATGAGCATAGGAACACTGCCGTATTTTAGCAGCGAGGGCGAAGGAATGGCTATCATTGGTGGGTGTGACCTGGGATTTGCCCTCAACGCAAACGCCATGAATTATGATAAGGCAAAAGAAGTGCTGGCATCCCTGGCAAGAGTCAAAGGACAGGAAGCTCTTTGGAAGGACAGACCGGGAAGCCAGACATATCTTAATGATACAGCCTTTAACGTTGATGAGGCTTTTAAGGGAATAGAGGGCTGCTACAAAAAGAACCTGGTATTTACACCATGGATGGACTGGGGGCAGGACCTCAACAGACGTGTTCATTATGCCTTTGGCAGAGAGCTTCAAAAGGTTCTTTTAAAGAAGGAAACATTGGAAGAGGCACTGGCAAAGGTTGACAAGCTTGTGTACGAGATACTTTACGAGTGATAAATAAGGAGCGGCAAACAGATATGAGAAGGATTAGAAGGATTGGAAAGATAGGATACGCGGACAGTATAAGAAAGACCCTTATAAGGGTATTTTCCGTGCTGATCATTGTTCCCATCATATTGCTGGGCAGTTATTCGTATATCGTTGCCAGGAACAATCTGATCGAACAGACCAGGATTGCCATGATAGGAAACGTTGATGTTATTTCCTATGGTATAGAAAACGGTGTCAAAAAAGAGAATGACGTAGTAAAGTTCTTTTCCTATGAGGATGAATTCAGAAAAGCCCTGGAGAGAGCACACACTGATCCCTATACCCTGACGGACGAACTCAACGATGAAATAGAGCCCCTTATATGGTATTACCTTAGCAGCGATACCAATATCGAGTCTATTACCATATATTCAGACCTCATTGATGGTGAACATATGGGGGACTTTCTTCTTAATCCTGTAACTGACAAGGAAAAGAAGTGGTATGAGGAGACCGAAAAAGAGTACGGCGCTTATTGGGATGTTGATGATGAGGGCGGAGTGTATCTTATAAAGGCTCTTTTAGATTCTGCAACTTCATCAAAGCGCATCGGAATGATCGTACTGAAGGTTAAGGAGAGTGAGTTCTTTTCTATAGTCAACAATTCCGGATACCTAAATAACGGAATCCTGATCATGGACTCCCAGGGAAAGACCATTAGTCACAGAAAAATAGATAATTCAGCCCTTGAAGAGAGGATTCTTGAGGCTATAAGAGAGGGCGAAGTAGAAGGATTCCATGCAACAGGTGATTACTTTGTTGCAGAGTCTGAGGGCACGGCGAACGGCTGGACCTTATACTACTATGTGGATCGAAATGAGATCACGGCGGATGTTTACAGCATTCTGCTCTCAGTCATTGTAATTGCGCTGGTTCTTTTTTTGGCAGCGTTTGTATTCGGGCAGAGATTTGCAGACAGATTCGGTAAGAGGATAGCCAGAATCAATGACATGGCCCATGAGATTGAAAAGGGAAATTTTGATGTCAAAAATCCTGATAATCATACTGATGAGCTGGGACAGCTCGCCGATTCCATGGAATCCATGGCAGTGACCTTAAACAACATGGTCCATGAAATCGACAAGATGAATAAAGAGCAGCTTATGCTCAAAGACAATGATATTCATTACAGGGAGTGGCTCTTTGATTTCGTGGTTGAAAGAAACAACGAAATTCTGGCCGTTATAAGCGGAGATGGATTTGAACCCAGCTTTATTACAGCCAATGCTGAGACGATACTCGGGATACCTATGGAGGAGCTCAAATCAGATATAAGAAATCTTGTCAAGGCCCAGAGAAAAGGAGAGGACAAGAGACTGGACGAGGCTATTGAGACAGCCAGAACGACCGGGGAGACACAGCTTTTCGAAGAGCTAAGGCTTAAGAATGTAAAGACAAATGAACACCTATACTACCGCGGAGTTATCGTTTGTACCATCGATGACGGCGGCAAGAGAATGGCGGTTGCACTCTATGACAGGACTCAGGAGTTTAGGAGAAACCACCAGCTTCAGGAGGCGCTCAGTGCGGCAGAGACCGCAAACAAGGCCAAGACCAGCTTTTTGGCCAATATGTCTCACGATTTCAGGACACCTATGAATGCCATAACAGGCTTTAATCTGCTTATTGATAAGCATGCAGATGAGCCGGATAAAGTAAGAGAATATACATACAAGATATCACTGGCATCGCACAATCTTCTGGCACTTCTTAATGATGTTCTTGATATGAGTAAGATTGAATCGGGAAAGACCACTCTTGATATTCAGGAGATGGCTATAGGACTGCTCCTTGAGGAGATCAACTCTGTTATCAGCTTCCAGGCCAAGGCCAAGGACCAGACCTATACTGTAAAGATTGAAAATATGCAGCATGATATTTTCATGGCAGACAAGCAGAGGGTAAATGAGATCCTTATGAACATACTTGGAAATGCCGTGAAATACACGCCTGAGGGCGGAAAGATCGATTTTACAATATCAGAGTCCGACTCTTCTTCAGAAGGCTTCCAGAATATTAAGTTTACAATAGCGGACAATGGAATCGGCATGAAGCCAGAGTATAAGGACAAGATCTTTGATGCCTTCTCCAGAGAAGAAAACGGCGCTACAAAGACCATTCAGGGAACAGGACTTGGAATGGCGATCACCAAGAGTCTGGTTGAGCTGATGGGTGGAACCATCAGGGTTGAGTCGGAGGAAGGCAAGGGAAGTACCTTTATTGTAAACCTGCGTCTTAAGGCTGTAGAGACCGAAAATGTGAATTTCTGGAAAGCCCATGGAATGCATACACTGCTTACTGTCAACGGAAGTGAGCCGGATGACAAGATTTATAAGCAAAAATACAAAAACGATCAGTTGGATTCTACAGTGGCTACAGGCGGGTATGAAGCGCTAAAACTTATAGACGACATGGCTGCTAACGGTAAGTCTTATGATCTGATAATTGTGGATGAAAACTATGATGATATGGAACCGGCTGAACTGATAAGAAATATCAGAAAGAAAGACAAGAGCCACCATAGTGTCATTCTTGCTGTGACTGATTTCTTTGAGAAAAATGAGGATGCTCTCAGAGAAGCCGGCTGCAATGAAGTTATGCAAAAGCCTGTACTGCCGTATAATTTACGATCGACCATAGACAGGATTGCCAAGATAGATATGGCACCTGCTGAAGAACCTCAGAATCCTCTTGACGGAATGAAGTTCCTTGCTGCTGAGGACAATGATATCAACGCTGATATCCTCATTGAGCTCATGGATATGTACGGAGCTTCTGTCACAAGAGCTGTGAACGGTCAGGAAGTTGTTGAGATGTTTAAAGCCGCAAATGAAGGCGACTATGATATGATACTTATGGATATTCAGATGCCTGTTATGAACGGATATGAGGCGGCAGCAGCCATAAGAGCACTGGGGACTGACTGGGCGCAGACAATTCCTATCATAGCCATGACGGCTAATGCGTACGCGGATGATGTTCAGCAGGCCTTTGATGCCGGAATGAATGCACATGTTACAAAGCCTATTGATATTAAGGTTGTGGAAAAGACAATCAGCGAGTTCAAAAAATAAAACAGCAGAGAGGAGTTTTTGACATGAAGGGAATTAAAAAAGTTGCAGACGGAATTTTCTGGATCGGAGGAAGTGACAGAAGACTTGAGAGATTCGAGAACATTTTTCCGATTCCGGAGGGAGTATCTTATAACAGCTATTTTATAGATGATGAAAAGACTGCAGTATTCGATACGGCAGATATTACCGTAGCTGACCAGTATATTGAGAATCTGAAAGATGCTCTTGCAGGCAGAAAGCTTGATTACCTTGTAGTGCTTCATATGGAGCCGGATCACTGTTCGCTTATCGATAAGGTGGTAGCTCTTTTCCCTGATGTTACCGTGGTCGGCGGTAAACAGACCTTTACATTTATGCAGCAGTTTTTCCCTCAGACAGCGGAATTTAACAAGCTTGAGGTAAAGGAGGGAGATACTCTCTCAACAGGCTCTCATACCTTCAGCTTTGTGGCTGCTCCCATGGTTCACTGGCCGGAAGTGTTGTTCGCGTATGATGACAAGAACAAAGCTCTTTTGTCTGCGGATGCTTTTGGTACCTTCGGCGCTCTGGATGGCGGAATTTTTGCGGATGAATTTGACTTTGAGAAAGATTTCCTTGCCTCATCGAGAAGATATTATGCTAATATTGTTGGAAAGTACGGCCCTCAGGTCCAGGCGGTCCTCAAAAAGGCAGCCGGACTCGATATTCAGATGCTCCTTCCTCTTCATGGTCCCGTTTGGAGAAAAGACCTTGACGTGATCCTCGGGAAATATCAGAAGTGGAGCACCTATGAATCTGAGGAAGATAGTGTTATAGTAGTATATGGCAGTCTTTACGGGCATACAGCCAGTGCTGCAGAGGCAGTGGCAGCACAGCTCCGTGATAAGGGTGCCGGTAATGTTAAGGTTTATGATGTGTCCGGAACGGATGTGTCATACCTGATCGGTGAAGTGTGGCGCGTTAGGAAGATCGTCCTGATGTGTCCTACCTACAACAACGGAGTTTATCCGCCAATGGAGAACTTCATCACCGATATGGCGGCACTTGGTGTGCAGAACAGGGTATTCGCCCTGGCTCAGAACGGCACCTGGGCGCCGGTAACAGGAAAGCTCATGGGTGAGAAGCTTTCCGCACTTAAGAATGTAACTGTTCTGGAGAACGTACTAACAATCAAGAGCGCACTTCACGCTACAGATGTTGAGGCGCTTAATAACTTCACTGATGCGATCGCAAATGCATAAGTGTAACAAGTTGGAGGTGTGTTGTGAGGAAAAAAAGTATAATGAAAAGGATTCTTGCGGGTGCAATGATTGCTGTTACAATGACAGTTGCGGCTAAGAGCGCGGTTGTAACTGCCGGATACAAAGGATCTGTTGCTGAGGCAGCAGGCAGACCGGTAAGCATCACATCCTGCACAATTCAGGGGGACAACGTTGTTGTCAACGTATCATGTAGTTCAGTTCCGGCTTCATCTGATGGCAAGTTCTATCTCTATTCAGATGAGGTTTATCAGGACGGCTGCGTAGGCAAAATTGTTGCCGAGACTGCAGCGGGAACAAATGCAACCTTTACATTCCCGCTCAATTATTACACTGCTGAGTCTAATCTTTCCAAGAAATTCCTTGTAGCTGTTAAGAGCGGTTCAATGGTTCAGGTAAGCGATGAGCACTACATCACAAACCCGGAGGCCAAGGCAACCAAGACTGTAGCCAGAAATGACCACGGTATGAAGGGTATCCTTCCTAACAGCGCAGATGCAGCTACATTTAAGGATCTGGGTGTTGCTCAGATGGTTTATAACCTTTACATGGGCGATATCGTAGGGCCCGGAGACGGATCAAATGTAGTTCCTTTCTCATATAACGGCGTTGATTATCAGTTCAACGGAGCAGCTCTTGCGCAGTATGACGGCTTTGTTCATTGGTGCAGCATCAACAATTTCCAGCTCACCATGACAATCCTCAATAACAAGACAACATCTGCTGCGGATCTTATCCATCCTCTTGCAAGAGATTCTCATAAATGCCCCGGGTATGCCATGAATACCAAGGAAGACGGTGGCACACAGCACCTTAAGGCCATCGCTGCTTTCCTTGCGCAGAGATATTCCGGCGGCGCTTACGGAACAGTTGATAACTGGGTAATCGGTAATGAAGTAAATGCCAGAACCGAATGGTATTATCTCAATTCAGCAAACATCGAGCTCAATGTAAGTGAGTACGTTAAAGCTTTCCGTATCTTCTACAACGAGATCAAATCCGTAAATGCCAATGCAAGAATTTACACATCCTTTGATCAGGAGTGGAACAGAAAGTCAAATCCCGGATGCTTCCTTTCAAAGGAGTATATGGACAGATTCAATTACTACATTAACCGTGAGGGCAACATAGACTGGTCACTTTCGGTTCACCCTTACAATGCGCCTTTGTTTGATCCATACGCATGGAAACAGCAGGCCCAGTATGTGAACACATCACTTGCAACTCCATATATTACGATGGAGAACGTATACATCCTTACAGATTATATGTGTCAGGCATCCTACCTCAATCCTGCAGGACATGTGAGAAACATCTCTCTCTCTGAGATTGGTTACACATCAAGCTTTGGTGAGGACGCACAGCTGGCATCTATCGTATATGCCTACACAATGGCTGAGAACAACCCTTACATCACAAGCTTCATTCTCTTTAGAGAGACGGATGATGCCCATGAGATGGAGAGTCATATAGCTCAGGGACTTAAGAACCTTGACGGCAGCAAGAAGATGTCTTATGATGCTTACAAAAATCTTGGAACAGGAAATGCAGCTGCAGTTAAGGCACAGGCATCACAGATTATTGGGCAGGATGTAAATGCCCTTGTAACAAACAGAACATTCCTGTCTAGAAATGGCTGGTTTTTGAACGACTGATATGGATAGAAATAAAGAATTAGAAACACTTAATAAGATCACAAATATGCAGAGAGACCTTCTTGGGAGTCTGTACGGGGATTTCTTTACAGCACCGTCTTCAGCTTCGGGAGCAGGTGCGCCGGATAATAAGCCGGTTCAGGAAAGTCCTAAGAACGGAAGCGTATACATTCCTCCGGAAGATAAAGCAAGAGCCGAGGAAGCCAAAAACGGAACCAAGGATGCAGTAACAAGCGCCAATGATGCCCTCGAGGAGGCAAAAGCTCTTTTTGCAAAAGACGCAAACGTAAAGCCCGTAGAACCTGAGGCGCCCAAGGAGCCCGAAGAGGATCCTATGGAGACCCTTGATAAGCTCATAGGCCTTACTACAATCAAGGACGATGTAAAAGAGCTTACCGCTTTTGTTAAGGTACAGAAGGCAAGACAGGAACAGGGACTTAAGTCAGTCCCCGTATCTCTCCATCTGGTATTTACAGGTAATCCCGGAACAGGTAAGACAACTGTTGCCAGGATCATTGCTCAGATATACAAACAGATCGGTGTTCTTTCCAAGGGTCAGCTTGTTGAGGTGGACCGCTCCGGACTTGTTGCCGGATACGTAGGCCAGACAGCCATCAAGACCCAGGAACAGATTGCCAAGGCCAAGGGAGGAGTTCTCTTCATTGATGAGGCTTATTCACTTGCTCAGAAGGATGATGCCTTCGGTCAGGAGGCCATCGATACGATCCTCAAAGCTATGGAAGACAACAGGGATGACTTTGTTGTTATCGTAGCAGGCTATACAGAGCCAATGAAGAAGTTTATCGACTCCAACCCCGGACTTAAGTCCAGATTCAACAAGTACATTGAGTTCCCGGACTACAACATTGATGAGCTTGAAGAGATCTTCAACATGAACTGCAAGAAGTACGACTACAAGGTGGCCGAGGATGTTCAGCATCAGATCAGAGCTCTTATCACGGCAAGGAAGATCGAGAACATCGACAACTTCGCAAACGCAAGAGAAGTCAGAAACCTCTTTGAGGAGATCATCACCAATCAGGCCAGAAGAATTGCTGCTATGGCAGAACCCAGCGAAGAGGATATGATGACCATTCTTCTTGAAGATCTTACCGATACGGTTAAGAAGCCTGAGGAAGAGAAGAAGGAAGAGGAAGCATCAAAAGAGCCTGAGGCAGAAGAAACTCCCGTAGAGAAGGAAGCACCTATAGAGAATGCCGAGCCTTCGATTGAGTCAACAGAAGAATAAAAAGGCAGGTTGATGATCAATAGAATTAAACGAATTGAACAGAGTAAAGATATGCACACAAAAAGGAGCTTGCAAAACTGCAAACTCCTTTTTTGTAAGTCGAGGCGACAAGATTCGAACTTGCGGCCTCTGCGTCCCGAACGCAGCGCTCTACCAAACTGAGCCACGCCTCGATTGACATTTATGATGCCGACTTACCTATTATAGGAGAAAATGCAGTATTACGCAAGAGCTATCGGCAGAACGAATATTTAATTCTTTTTTAACATTCATTTCTGCGTGGATAACGTACAATTGAGTTGTAGAAATGATGCAAAGGTGGATTTATGGAAAAGGAGCCTTTAAGAGACAGAACTTACAAAGAAATGTCTGACGGCGATTATCTTGATAACAGTCAGTACATGGTGGTGGCTGTTTCTCTTGGTATTACGCATTTTTTAATGGAGTTCTTCTATATCTGGATCGGATGCACTCCAATGATTATTATCAATATTTTCAGCTTTCTGTCATATGTTGTCAGCGTCTTTTTGATATCTAAAGGAAAGCACTTGATAACTGTATGGATAATGGAAGCTGAGATTTTTTGGCATGTCATCTTTGCCAGTATTTTTCTGGGGATCAAGTGCGGATATCATCTGTGGCTCTTTGGTACATTCTCCAGTATCTTTCTCCCGTTCTTTATCCCGAACCTGAGCCAAAAGCCAAAAAAGCAGATCGGACTATATGCGATTACTATTGTGCTGGGGTTCGAAATTCTTGTCTTTCTTGGCAAACATGGATATTTGCCTACAAAATATAATGTTAATGAGGACTTGGCGGAAATACTTTACTACATAAATGCAGCTCTTGGTTTTATATCCATTATGATCTACACCTCGATCTATAACCAGAGAATGGCTATGAAGAATATAGAGATGACATTTGTGGCTGAACATGATTCTCTAACGGGTATATTTAACAGAAACAAGATACAAGGCATACTTGAGGCGGAAATCTTAAGGAAGGGTGCCGGTTCAGAAGGTAATCTTTCAATTGCCATACTGGATGTTGACCATTTTAAGATAATCAATGATACTTACGGACATCTGACGGGTGACAGTGTTCTTAAGAGTATTACCGAATGCTTTAAAAAGTACAGTAAAAATGGCCTTATATACGGAAGATGGGGCGGAGAAGAGTTTCTTTTGATCTCTCCCGAGATAATTTCTTATGAGGCGTTTGGGGAGATGCTCGAGGATCTTAGAAAGACTATCGAAGAGTTGGAGCTTACTTCCGGAGGAGAGATCATAAGAGTCAGCGTATCAATAGGAGCTGCAGTTTACGAAGAAGGCCTCAGTATGGACAAGTTCATCCAGAAAGCCGACGACAGGCTCTATGAGGCCAAGGAATCCGGCAGAAACCGGGTAGTCTGCGAGTGAGTCACCGGGGACGTTTCAACTTGACTCATTTAGGGCAACGAAAAAGGACATCCAATTGGATGTCCTTAATTTTAGAGCGATAGACGGGGCTCGAACCCGCGGTCTCGACCTTGGCAAGGTCGCGCGTT
>CAMORK010000051.1 GCA_946623755.1 uncultured Butyrivibrio sp.
CAGGGAGATACATCTCAGGTATCATATACGACTTTTGAAGACACCAGGACCATTATATTTTGGCTCTAAAGTCGGGTGATGTGATATAATGAGTGATATGGTATATCACGAATGAATGAAAGGGATCTAAAATGGGAAAAGAAATAGCAGAAGTTGGATCAGTTAAGATTGCAGATGATGTTGTTGCCAGAATTGCAGCTCTTGCAGCCCTCGAGGTTGACGGCGTTTCAGCAATGGCAGGTAATTATACAAGTGAAAATCTTGAGAAAGTCAGCAGAAAGAATTTGTCTAAGGGTGCCAAGGTTATCGTTGGACAGAGCGAAGTTAAGGTGGATCTGGCGCTTATGATGGCTTACGGATTTAATATCCCGGCTACTTGCCAGCAGGCACAGACCCGTGTTAAGGCTTCTGTTGAGAACATGACAGGTCTTGAAGTAACAGATGTCAACATCAGGATTGCCGGCATTACAATGCCAAAAGCATAAGAAGGACAGTGAATGATGAACAGAACAGAACTTAGGGAGCAGGTTTTTGAACTGCTCTTTCGCGTTGAATTTAATTCAATGGAAGATATGTCAGAGCAGGAAGAGCTCTTTACCCAGACCTCTGACAAAGAAATCAGTACTAAGGACGCTGATTATATCAGGGACAAGTACGAGAAGATTGCCGAGAAGCTTTCGGAGATCGATGAGGCAATAAACAAAGAGACTACCGGATGGAACACAGGCAGGATCGCCAAAGTGGATCTTGCTATCATAAGGCTTGCCATCTATGAGATAAGGTATGACGATTCGGTTCCCACAGGAGTTGCTATTAACGAGGCTGTTGAGCTTGCCAAGAAGTACGGACAGGACGGCTCACCTGCTTTCGTAAATGGAGTGTTAGCTAAATTTGCGCAGTGAATATACAGTCACACAGGTTAATACATACATTAAGAACATGTTTACTCAGGACTTTCTCCTAAGGGGCCTTACGGTTAAGGGAGAAGTGAGTAACTGCAAGTACCATTCATCCGGTCACTTATATTTTACTATCAAGGATAATGGTGCTGCTTTAGCCTGCGTGATGTTTTCCTCTGACAGGACCAGAGGCCTTACTTTTGAGATGAAGGAAGGACAGCAGGTCAAGGTCACAGGATCCGTAAGTGTATATGAAAGAGATGGTAAATACCAGCTTTACGCCAGGAGAATAGAACTGGATGGAGCTGGAGTTCTTTATGAGAGATATGAAGAGCTAAAGAAGAGATTACAGGAATCGGGCATGTTTTCAGAGGATTACAAGCAGCCGATTCCCAAGTATATACGAACTCTCGGTGTTGTGACGGCACCAACAGGGGCTGCGGTACGCGATATTATCAATGTTGCTACCAGGAGAAACCCTCATATCCAGATCATTCTTTATCCTGCCATAGTACAAGGCGAAAAGGCCGCCGAGAGCATAGTAAAGGGGATAGAAACTTTGTCCCGCTCAGAGGCTGATGTTATAATCGTCGGACGTGGCGGAGGTTCTATAGAAGATTTATGGGCATTTAATGAAGAGATTGTCGCTCAGGCAATTTTCGACTGCCCCGTTCCGATCATTTCAGCAGTTGGACATGAAACAGATACTACAATCGCAGACTTTGTCTCTGACAGGAGAGCACCTACGCCTTCTGCAGCAGCGGAGATCGCGGTATTTGAATACAGCAGATTTATCCAGGATATTGAGGATTATCAGAGCACTCTTTTAACCCTGATGGACAGAAAGATAAATCATCTGACCAATGAGGAAAAGAGATACGCACAGGCTCTGAAACATTTAAGTCCCATGGGAAAGATAAGGGACAAGCTGCTTAGGATGGATCAGTATCAGGACAGCCTTAAGATGCTGATGGAAAAGAGGTTAAAGGCTGCCAGGCACGAGCTGGAAGTGGATATAGAGAGGCTCAAAGGTCTTTCACCGCTGGACAGGCTAAAGACAGGCTATTCCTATGTAGCTGATGAAAATGGCAGAAACGTTAAAAGCACCGGGGATGTAAGCATAGGGGATGAGCTTTCAGTATATGTGAGCGATGGTCTTATAAAGACAAGTGTCACAGGAACCGGCAAGGTCGGATTTTTATCAGGCCGGGAGGATTAATGAGAAAAGGAGCCGCTTATGGCAGCTAAGAAAAAAGAAGAGAACATGACGATCGAAGAGGCTTTTGCTGCGATTGATGAGAAGATAAAAGCCCTTGAGAATGAGGATATTTCCCTTGAAGAGTCTTTTGCTCAGTACAAGGAAGGCATGGAGCTTTTAAAGCTGTGTCATAAATCCATTGAGAGCGTTGAGCAGAAGGTAAAAGAAATTGCCGAAGACGGCAGTTTGGAGGACTTTGAGTAAATGAGCAGTAATTCCACAGAGGATGAACTTTTAAAAAGGGCAGCCTATTTTGAAGATATACTGGGCAAGGCACTTCCGGCTGAGGAGGGCTATGCCCGGACTGTTATTGAGGCGATGAACTACAGCCTTCTTGCAGGCGGTAAGAGACTCCGCCCTGTTATGATGCTTGAGGCATTTAAGTTATTTGCGGGCGAGGAAGCTGATGACAGTGTCCTTAGGCCGTTTATGCTGGCAATTGAGATGATCCACACCTATTCACTGGTGCATGACGATCTTCCGGCCATGGACAATGACGAATACAGACGCGGGAGAAAAACTACTCACGTTGTGTATGGACCCGGAATGGCGACGCTGGCAGGAGACGGACTTCTGAATCTTGCTTTTGAGACTGCAATTAAGGGCGCAGCCCTTGGCAGAGAGCTTGTTTATTACGATGGGAATACATCGAACAGATATCTTGCAGCCCTTGACGTTCTTGGGACCAAGGCAGGTATTTACGGCATGGTAGGAGGTCAGTGCGCGGATATCTGTGCGGAAAACAACCATGATATGGACACAGAAACCGCACGGGATGTGCTTCATTATATCGATGAGAATAAGACCGGTGCTCTAATAGAGAGCAGCCTTATGATCGGTGCCATTATCGGCGGAGCATCACAGGCGCAGGTCAAACAGGTTGAAAAGATGGGAAGCAATGTGGGAATAGCTTTTCAGATCCAGGATGACATTCTGGACATTGAAGGTGATGCTGCTGAGCTTGGTAAGCCCATCGGCTCTGATCTTAAGAACGAGAAGACTACCTATGTCAGTCTCTACGGAATGGACGATGCCAAAAAGAAGGTAAAAGAGTTATCGGATGAGGCCAAAGAGATATTAAAAGGCTTTGGACAAAGCGGGACATTCCTTGAGGGACTATTTGAATATCTTATTTACAGAAAGAAATAACTAAAGGCTAAATGGAGTGAATTATGCTTCTTGATCAGATAAATCAGACAGGCGATATAAAGGGAATAGCTCGTGAGGATTATCCGGAGCTGGCCCATGAAATAAGAGAGTTCCTGATTGACAAGATTTCCAAAACAGGCGGACATCTTGCTTCTAATCTTGGTGCCGTTGAGCTTACAATGGCTCTTCACATCGCACTGGATCTGCCAAAAGACAAGATTATATGGGATGTAGGACATCAGTCCTATACGCACAAGCTTCTTACCGGCAGGAAGGAAGGTTTTGATACATTGCGTCAATATGGCGGAATGAGCGGCTTTCCAAAGAGATGTGAGTCTGATGCCGACTGCTTTGACACAGGACACAGCTCCACATCTATTTCTGCAGGACTTGGCATGGTCAAGGCAAGGGATCTTAAGGGTGAAGACTACGCAGTTGTTTCTGTTATCGGAGACGGTTCCCTCACCGGAGGACTTGCTTATGAAGCCCTCAACAATGCATCAAGGCTTGAGACCAATTACATAATAATTCTCAATGACAATGAGATGTCTATCTCGGAGAGCGTTGGAGGAATGGGCAAATACCTGAACAACGTTCGTACTGCCCAGGGGTACCTAAACCTCAAAGAAGATGTATACGCACAGCTTCGTACCAGCACCAAGGTTGTCGACTCCATAAGAAGAGCCAAGAACTCTTTTAAACAGCTCTTTGTACCCGGTATGGTATTTGAAAACCTGGGTATCACATATCTCGGACCTGTAAACGGACATGATACCGCAGGTCTTGTACGCGCCATCAAAGAGGCCAGAAAGGTCAAGAAGGCCGTAATGATCCACGTCGTTACCAAGAAGGGTAAGGGATATGAGCCTGCCGAGAGGCACCCGGCAAGATTCCATGGAACCGAGCCTTTTATCGTGGAGAACGGACTTCCCAGAAATCCCAGAACAACTGCCAATTATCAGGATATCTTTTCAACGGTAATGTGCAAGCTCGGTGCAAGGGATGATAAGGTTGTGGCTATTACAGCTGCCATGGCTGACGGAACAGGACTTAAGAGATTCAGAAACATCTATCCCGACAGATTTGTCGATGCCGGAATTGCAGAAGAGCATGCGGTTACATATGCTGCGGGTCTTGCTATCGGAGGTTACAAGCCGGTATTTGCGGTTTATTCATCGTTCCTTCAGAGAGCCTATGACCAGATATTGGAGGATGTATGTCTTCAGAACCTTCCGGTTGTCTTTGCCATAGACAGAGCGGGACTTGTAGGAAGTGACGGTGAGACTCACCAGGGTATCTTTGATCTTTCATATATGTCATCAATGCCAAACATGCATGTAATGGCGCCTAAGAATAAATGGGAATTATCGGATATGCTTAAGTTTGCGGTGAACTTAAACGGGCCGGTAGCAGTAAGATATCCAAGGGGTAATGCATACGCAGGCCTTGAGGATTTCAGGGCACCTATTGAAATGGGCAAGTGTGAGCCTATTTACGAGGAGAAGGACATATGTCTTCTGGCTGTGGGCAGCATGGTCAGGATAGCAGAAGAGGTAAGGCTCATCCTCAAGGACAGAGGATACAAGTGCTCCCTTGTAAATGCAAGATTTGTTAAACCCATTGACACAGATTACATCCACAGAGCAGCATCCGCTCACAGGCTCTTTGTTACCATGGAAGAGAACGTGGCATCGGGCGGATACGGCGAGAAGGTAAGAAGTTATATCGATGAAAAGAGACTTGATGCAAATGTTCTTTCCATCGCTATTCCCGATCAGTTTGTTACCCACGGAAGTGTAGACAAGCTCCTCAAAGAACTCAGGATGGACGCACAGTCTGTGGCAGAGAGAATCATTGACGAAATACAAAGGTAAGTAAATTTATGGCAAAAGATAAAGAGCGTCTTGACGTTCTTCTGGTAAACAGAGGCCTTGCTCCATCAAGAGAAAAGGCAAAAGCTCTCATTATGGCCGGTGATGTATTTGTAAACGGTCAGAGGGAAGATAAACCCGGCACAACCTTCGAGGAAGCCAAGATCACTTCTCTGGAAGTCAAGGGAGATACCCTTCCTTATGTCAGCAGAGGCGGACTTAAGCTTGAGAAGGCAGTCAATAACTTCGGATTTTCACTTGAAGGCAAGGTGTGCATGGATATTGGGGCCTCCACCGGTGGTTTTACGGATTGCATGCTTCAGAACGGGGCAGCCAAGGTGTATTCCGTTGATGTAGGACACGGACAGCTTGACTGGAAGCTTAGAAGCGATGAAAGAGTGGTCTGCATGGAAAAGACCAACTTCAGATATATGGTCAGGGACGACATAGATGATGACCTAGATTTTGCATCATGCGATGTGTCTTTTATCTCACTGACCAAGATACTGCTTCCCGCCAGAAGACTTCTCAAGGACGGAGCAGAGATGGTATGTCTGATAAAACCTCAGTTTGAGGCCGGCAAAGAAAAGGTCGGCAAAAAGGGAGTCGTAAGAGATCCTGAGGTTCATTCTGAGGTAGTCCACAGGATATTTGATTTTATGGGGATTGCGGGCTTTGAAGTTCTTCATCTGGACTTCTCACCTATCAAAGGACCTGAGGGCAATATTGAATATCTGATCCATATCAGGAAGGATCCGACAAGGAACGCAGAAGTGGAACAGCTCTCTGAAGCAGATGGGGAAAAGAGGCTTTCAGAGATACAGGCTGATAAGAGTGGTATTTCTTTTGAGGAAGAGAACAACAGACTCATAGAGGATGCAGTTTCAAGGGCAGCGGCAGAGCTTAAATAGGGGGCGCTTATGGAGAAGTTTTGTATTGTTACCAACAAGATCAAGGATAAGGACTTAAAGGTTACCAAACACATCCAGCACTATCTTGAGAAACGCGGCAAGACAGTTACCATTGCTGAAGAGAAAAGAGAGGAAGAGGATCCGCTCTTTATCACAAGAAAGCATCTCAGCGTTATTCCTGAGGATACGGATCTTGTTATTGTTCTTGGCGGAGACGGTACAATGCTTCAGGCAGCCAGAAGTATCGCATATCAGGACATTCCCCTTGTGGGAGTAAATCTTGGTACCATGGGATACCTTGCTGAGGTTGAAGAGAGCGGGATAGACGATGCTCTTGAGAGAATTCTCAAAGGCTGGTACGAGATTGAGGACAGGATGATGTTAAGGGGTGATCTTGAGGGCAAAAAAGACTACTCCTTAAATGATATTATTGTGACCAGATATCAAGGCGTTGCTACTATTGGTTACAATATCTATGTAAATGATCAGTTCCTTTGCAGCTATTATGCAGACGGTCTTGTGGTGTCAACGCCTACAGGTTCAACCGGATATAACATGTCAGCCGGAGGCCCCATCATTGAGCCTTCAGCCAATATGATACTGGTCACACCTATTTGTCCGCATACCCTAAATTCCAGGAGCCTTGTCTTTTCACCAAATACCAAGATAGATGTTGAGCTGCTTCCCGGAAGGGACGGAAATCCCATGACAGCCATCAGCAGCTTTGATGGCAGCGGAACACTCCTTATGAATACAGGGGATAAGATTGAGATTAAGATGTCCAAGAAGACTACGAAGATTCTGCGACTGAATAAGGTAAGCTTCCTCGACGTCATAAGTAAAAAATTTGAAAAATAAGAAAGGAGATTGTCGTGAAGAGGAACAGACATGACAAGATTATCGAGCTCATCAACAGCCATGAGGTAGAAACTCAGGAGCAGCTTGCATCACTTCTGAAAGAGGCAGGCTATGATGTTACCCAGGCTACGGTTTCGAGGGACATCAGGCAGATGAAGCTGACCAAGCAGGTAACTCCTGACGGACGACAGAAATATGTTTATACCACTGCAGACCCTGAGGTTATGCATGATAAATATGTAAGCGTGATCAAAGCGGGTTATGTGAATATGGACGTCGCAGGAAATCTTCTTGTGATCAGAACGGTTTCCGGTATGGCCATGGCGGTTGCAGCAGCTATAGATGCTCTTGATATGCCTGAGATCATCGGATGCATAGCAGGTGATGATACAATCTTTGTGGCAATGAAGTCCGAAGAAATAGCTAAAGAGCTTATGGATAAATATAAGGGCTTTTTAAACAGAGGATAAGATGTTATATAGTTTACACGTTAAGAATCTTGCTCTTATCAAGGAGCAGGAGATTGAGTTTTCCAAGGGCCTTAACATACTCACAGGTGAGACGGGTGCAGGTAAATCCGTTATCATCGGGAGTGTTAACCTGGCTCTCGGAGGAAAGGCAGATGCCTCGCTCATTAGAACCGGCGAGGAGTATGCCCTTGTGGAGCTGGTCTTTGGGGTAGAGAATGACCTTCAGAGACAGCTTTTAAAGGAGATGGATATTCCTGTTGAGGAAGACGGAACACTTATTATGCAGCGCAAGATCATGCCGGGCAGAAGCGTTTCGAAGATTGGGGGAGAAAACGTATCAGCCAGACAGCTGAAGGATATCTCAAGTATTCTAATCAATATTCACGGTCAGAACGACCATCAGGAGCTTCTCCACAAGAAAAAGCATATAGAGATTCTTGATAATTACTGCGAGGCTGAACTGGCAGGTCTTTTTGCTGAGCTTGGAATTTCGTACTCACATATGAAAGAGCTGGAAAAAGAGCTTTCGGAGACCGACATTGACGAGAGTGCAAGGCTCAGGGAGCAGGAGCTTTTAGAGTATGAACTTAGAGAAATCGAAGATGCAGCCCCGGTACCGGGAGAGGATGAGGAGCTGGAGAACAGCTATCGCAAAATGGTCAATGCCCAAAAGATATCGGGGGTGGTTTATCAGACAGCTGCTATGGTAAACTCAGGAGAGGGTGAAGAGAGCGCATCCGACATGATTGGAAGAGCTGTGAGAGAGCTGTCATCTGTTGTTTCCTATGATGAGGAGCTTGAAGATCTCTTGTCGCAGCTTTCGGATATTGAGAATCTTCTTACGGATTTCGGACATTCAATTGCTGACTATATAGACGGCCTTGAGTTTGATGATGAGAAGTTCAGAACTACAGAAGACAGACTTAATACGATCAATCATTTGAAAGACAAGTACGGCGGAAGTATTGACGCTGTTCTTAAATACATGGAGGACAAGCAAAAGAGGCTCGATGCACTTAGCGACCTTGGAGCGCACAGAGATGGGCTTCTTAGGGAACTCGGTGAGGAGAAATCGAAAGCTCTTTTGCTCTGCAGAAAGATCTCTGATGTCAGGAAGAAGGGAGCGAAGGGACTTTCCGAGAAACTACGGGCGGCACTTGTTGACCTTAACTTCCTTGATGTAAAATTTGAAATTGATGTTAAGCGTGATGAAGAGAAGATCACTTCAAGGGGTTATGATGACGTAGAGTTTATGATCTCCACCAACCCCGGCGAAGCGCTTCGCCCACTTGATCAGATAGCAAGCGGAGGTGAACTTTCACGTATCATGCTTGCACTTAAGACCGTGGTTGCCGACAAGGACGATATCAGTACGCTCATTTTTGATGAGATTGACGCCGGAATAAGCGGCAAGACTGCCTGGAAGGTTTCTCAGAAACTGGGAGAGCTCTCAAAAGAACACCAGATAATCTGCATCACACATCTTCCGCAGATAGCGGCCATGGCGGATACTCATTTCATGATCGAGAAGGGCCTTGAGGACGGAAGGACTGTTACAAGTATTTACGGTCTTGATGAAGAGGCGAGTGTCAGGGAGCTTGCAAGGCTTCTGGGCGGAGACACCATCACAGATGCAGTTATTACCAATGCGCGGGAGATGCGCAAAATGGCTACAGACAGCAAGAGCTGAGAACAGATAAGAGGCTTACAGATGACAATAGACAACGATGATCTTTTGAACAGCATAATGGCTTCTCTTGGAAGGATCGATACGATCTCGCTGGATGAGATACCGAATATTGATCTTTACATGGATCAGCTGACTTCTTTTATGGATGAGAGACTCAAGAAGACAACCCGTCATCCGGGAGAGGACAAGATCCTTACGAAGACCATGATCAATAACTATGCCAAGAATGATCTGCTTCCTCCACCTATCAAGAAGAAGTATTCAAAGGATCATCTGATTCTGCTTATAGTTATTTACTATCTCAAGAATATTCTGTCGATCAGCGACATACAGACTCTGATAGAACCCCTAAAGCGCAGATATTATGGGGCAGAGGACAAGCTTGATCTTTCAAGGATATATGAGACCCTGTATCAGCTTCAGGAGGAGTCTTTAGAGCCTGTTAAAGAGGATATTACCAAGAGATATGAAAGGGCTATGGAGACTTTTGATGATCCGGACATCAATGAAGAAGAGCAAAAGAAAATGCGTCTTTTTTCATTTATAACTCTCCTTAGCTATGACGTCTACGTCAAGAAGCTGCTCATAGAGAAGATTCTGGACAATATGACAGAAAATGATGATAAGCCGGACAACAAAAAAGAAAAGAAAACCAAGGATAAGAAGTAATGGGAATTTACGATACACTCAATTCGCAGCAAAAGAAAGCAGTGCTGCAAACTGACGGACCGGTGCTTATTTTGGCCGGTGCAGGCTCCGGTAAGACCAGGGTACTTACCCACAGGGTGGCTTACCTGATCGATGAATGCGGAGTCAACCCCTGGAATATTATGGCCATCACCTTTACCAACAAGGCAGCAGGTGAGATGAGGGAAAGAGTAGATAAGATCGTAGGCTTCGGAGCGGAGAGCATCTGGGTTTCTACCTTCCACTCGAGCTGTACCAGAATGCTAAGAAGATATGCAGACAAGATAGGTTACAGCAATAATTTCACAATTTACGATACTGATGATTCCAAGGCACTTATGAAGGATGTTTGCAAGAGATTTCAGCTTGAGACTCAGCAGCTTAAGCTCAGAAATATTATGGGCATTATATCAAAGTGCAAGGACAATCTTGTAAGCCCTGAAGAGTACGTACTCTCAGCAGGCAATGACTATATCAAGACAAGAGTATCCAAGGCATATACCGAGTACCAGCTGGCGCTCAAAAAGAACAATGCCTTTGATTTTGATGATCTGATCATGAAGACCGTCGAGCTGTTCAGGAAGAATCCTGATGTTCTGGACTCATACCAGGAGAGATTTAAATATATCATGGTGGATGAGTATCAGGACACCAACAATGCGCAGTTTGAGCTTATTCGGCTTTTGGCTGATAAGTACAGAAATCTCTGCGTAGTAGGTGATGACGATCAGAGTATCTATAGGTTCAGGGGAGCTAATATCAGGAATATCCTGGACTTTGAGAAGGTATATCCCGATGCCACCGTTATAAAGCTTGAGCAGAACTACAGATCAACCCAGCAGATCCTTGACGCAGCCAATGCGGTTATCAGCAACAACTCCGGGCGTAAGGACAAGGCACTCTGGACTGACATCAAGGACGGCGACAAGGTTCATCTGAGGGAGTTTGATTCTGCCCAGGATGAAGCTGAGTTTATTGCTTCTGAGATTGGTAAGCTTAAAAGAAATCATAAGCTTTCTTATGATGAGACAGCTGTTTTGTACAGGACCAATGCCCAGTCCAGACTTTTGGAGGAGCGTTTTGTTTACGAAGGAATCCCTTACGATATCGTGGGCGGTACCAATTTCTACTCAAGACGCGAGATTAAAGACCTTCTGGCATACCTCAAGACAATAGACAGCGGACTTGATGATATTGCAGTCAAGAGGATCATCAACGTTCCAAAGAGAGGGATCGGTGCCACAACAATAGAGAATGTTCAGGCCTATGCCGATGAGAGACAGATCAGTTTCTTTGAGGCTCTGTGTGAGGCTGATCAGATCATGACAATCTCCCGTGGAAGTGCTAAGCTCACTGATTTTGTGACTATGATCAGGGCTTTCAGAACCAAGAGTAAGAGCTATTCTCTTGAGGAGCTTCTTAAGGATGTCATCGATGTTGTAGGATATATGGATTATCTGAAGACTTTGGATGACGATGATGACAGCGGAGATAACGACAGGGCAGCCAACGTGGATGAGCTTATATCCAAGATTGCTGCTTATGAAGAAAATGAGGAAGTCGAGCAGCCGACTCTTACAGGTTTCCTTGAAGAAGTGGCTCTCGTTGCTGATATAGACAGGATCGGTGAGGACAATGAGAAGGTTCTTCTCATGACACTGCACAGCGCCAAGGGACTTGAGTTTGAGAATGTATACCTTGCCGGAATGGAAGAGAATGTATTCCCAAGCTATATGACACTTCAGTTTGAGGATTCAGACCCGGAGGGCATTGAGGAAGAGAGAAGACTGGCTTACGTTGGAATCACAAGGGCCAAGAAGAACTTAACTCTCACAGCTGCAAGGCGCAGAATGGTAAGGGGAGAAACTCAGTATAACCGTCTTTCAAGGTTTGTTCAGGAAATCCCTGATGAGCTGCTGGATCGAAACAAGCCACTTACTGCAGCTTCATTTTTGTACGACGGCGGGGAGTCAATTGATGATGACTTTGAATATACCGGTGACGATGATTTTTCAGGCGGCGGATATTCGGGAATAAAGCCGTCTTTTGCAAAGGGACTTGCAAAGAGTGCGGCCAAGAGCTCTTTTGACAATGGGAAATCAGAGCTTGCCAATACTTATAAATTAAAGGCAAAGCCCAAGCCCAAGGTCACTAAGCCAAGAGCGGTACCGGATAAGCCATATATCGCCGGCGCCGGAGCAACCCACGCCAAGGGACAGCTTGCAGGAATTTCAAAGGGAATGCCCATGAAGGCTGAGACACCGGACTATATTGTGGGTGACAGAGTATCCCATGTCAAGTATGGAGAAGGCACCGTCACAGGACTTGAGCAGGGACCAAGAGACTACAAGGTAACTGTAATGTTCGATGGCCCCGGACAAAAAGTAATGTATGCAGCTTTCGCAAAACTTAAGAAAATTTAAGCAGTATATCATGTTATAATGATTACATCAAACAATTTTTATGGAGGGGTTATAAATGGAAGTTAAATCTAAAATCGAAGACATAATTGAAATGACACGTATTAACGAGCTCCTGGATAAGAGAGAGGCAGCAAATGCCAAGAAGCCTTCCAACGTGATCCTTTGGATTCTGGCTGTACTTGGAGCAATTTCTGCAGTTGCAGTTATTTCATTCCTTGTATATCGCTATATGACTCCTGCGTTTGAAGATGATTATTACGATGATGACTTCGATGATTTCGAAGATGACTTTGAAGACGAGGACTTCATCAGAGAAGGCTAAAGTTTATTGTGAAGAAAAAAGATATTATTGAGGGAATTGTAAAGAGAGTTGAATTCCCTAACAAAGGAATTGTTGAAACAGATGAAGGGAAGGTCATCGTAAAGGGTGTCCTTCCCGATCAAAAGGTATCTGTCCAGATTACTAAGCTTAGGAAGGACAGGGCAGAGGGAAGACTGGTGGAGGTCCTTGAGGAATCTCCGGATGCTCATGAGAGCCCCTGCATTCATTTCGGAAAGTGCGGTGGATGCAGCTATCTCACCATGCCTTATGTCAAAGAGCTTGGCCTTAAGGAACAGCAGGTCAAGACACTTTTAAAGCACGCTATGGACAGACAGGAAGGCAAGTTTACCTGGGAAGGAATCAAGACCAGCCCGGTTAAGTTTGCGTACCGTAATAAAATGGAGTTCACCTTCGGTGACAGCTCTATAGGAGGCCCCCTTTGTCTTGGCATGCACAAGAGGGGCAGTTTTTATGATATCGTAACGGTTTCAGGATGCAGAATAGTGGACGATGACTACAAGGCCATTCTCTCAGCTACGCTGGACTATTTTGCGCCTATGTATGAGAGGAAGGAAATCTCCTTCTACCACAGAATGAAACAGGTTGGATACCTCAGACACCTCCTTGTCAGGAAGGCAGTCAAGACCGGAGATATCCTTGTTGATCTTGTTACCACAACCCAGGAAGAGCATGATCTTAAGGGCTTTGCGGATGTACTCCTGTCGCTTGATCTGACCGGCAGAATAGCAGGAATCCTTCACACCAAAAATGACTCTCTTGCTGACGCTGTAATTGACGAGGGCACTGAGATCCTCTATGGGCAGGACTTTTTCTATGAATACCTGCTGGGACTTAAGTTCAGGATCACTCCGTTCTCATTTTTCCAGACCAATAGTTTGAGCGCTGAAGTGCTTTATACTACGGTCAGAGGATACATCAGAAGTTTATACGATCAGAAGAAGATAAGTCAGGATGAGATCATCTATGATCTGTACTCAGGAACAGGCACCATTGCCCAGCTCCTTGCTCCTGTTGCCAACAAGATAATCGGTGTTGAGATTGTTGAGGAAGCTGTTGAGGCAGCCAGAGAAAATGCCAGGCTCAACAACCTTGATAACTGCGAGTTCATCTGCGGAGATGTCCTCAAGGTCCTTGATGAGATTGAGGACAAGCCTGATTTCATCATCCTTGATCCGCCCCGTGACGGCATAAATCCCAAGGCCCTTCAGAAGATCATCGGCTACGGAGTTCGTTACATGATCTACGTCTCCTGCAAGCCCACATCCCTCGCCCGCGACCTCGAGATACTTCAGGACGCCGGCTATGAGATGACCAGAGCGGTGGCAGTGGACCAGTTCCCATGGACAAGCCATGTGGAGACTGTGGTTCTGCTAACAAGGCAGAATACCTGACAATCCTTGAATT
>CAMORK010000052.1 GCA_946623755.1 uncultured Butyrivibrio sp.
GACTGAAAATCCTCGTGTCGTTGGTTCGATTCCGACTCTAGGCATCTTTTTTATTAATTTTTTATCCCGGCTTAATCGTCGGGATTTTTTTATGTAACAACACATATGTTATAATTAATGAACTCATTTAAATCAGTGACTAAGGGAAAAAGGAGATTTATGAAGAGAAGATTAAAAGGAATCGCAGCGACACTTGCTTTGATTATATCGGTTACCGCGTGTGCATCACCGTTTGGTGTAACATATGATAGTCAGGATTCATATTCAGAGACCGAAGGTAGATACCCGGTAAAATGGAATCTTGATAAGATATATGCATCTGAGGAAGAGTGGCAGGCTGATTACGATAAAGTAATGGCTATGTTTGATGAATATGATAAATACAGAGGTAAACTTGATAATGCAAAGACTATAAGAGAATACTTTGATTATGCATATTTTACTGAAATGTCCAAAACTCAGCAGAAGCTTACGATGTATGCAAGTCTTGGAAACTCACTTGATGCAACGGACCCGGTTTACAAGAACCTTCTTGCTAAGTTAGACGCCATGACCAGGGAAGAGACTCAGAAATCTGCCTTTGTTGATGATGAACTATATGCGCTTTCATTGGAAGAAAGAAAGAAAATCTTTTCAGATCCGCTCTTTGATGGCGACGAATACTGGCTAAGGCAATATCTTGACCCTGATTATGAACCATTGTCTGAGGAAGAAACGCTTTTGGTATCAACTATGTCCATGGGAATGGGATATGGAGAGCAGGTCTTTGACATACTTAACCAGGTTGAGCTTCCGTACCCGACTATCAAGATGCCAAACGGTAAGGAAGAGGATCTTACGGATCAGCTTTACGTGGATATAATCTCTGATCCTAAATATTCCGATAAATTCAAGGCTGAAGCCAATCAGACATATCTTACAAGATATGAAGACTTTGCAAACACATTTGCAGCGCTTCTTGAAGAGAACTGTTCTCAGGCATATGCATCTGCTCTTATAGATGGATTTGACACAACTATGGATGATGCTTTTGATGACTATGACCTTGATACCAAAGTTTTCGATATGCTGATAGAGGCTGCTCACGAGGGTATACCTGAATATCAGAGATATCTGAAACTTCACGCACAAGGGCTTGGTCTTGAGGAACAGTATCCTTACAACATGGGGACGAGTGTATCCGATTTTTCTATAGGCAAAACCGATTACGATGATGCAGTAGATGAAGTGATTGAAGCGTTGGGAATTCTTGGGGATGATTATATTGACCACTTCACAAAGATCATTACCAGTGAGCAGGTAGATGTATATCCCACAGACAACAAGGCAACAGGAGCATTTGAGAATAAGATTTCAAGTGAATATTATCCATGGGTACTTTTTAATTATGGAGGATATTCTGACGACATCAGTACAATAGCTCACGAGATGGGACATGCGGTTTATGATCAGTATGCAACCGAGAATCAGAGAAAAGCTTATAATAACCCGACTATTTTTACTCAGGAGGTGGCATCAACAACCAATGAGCTTTTGTACTATGATTACAAGCTTAAGAATGCCAAAGATGATGAGGAAAAGCTCTTTTATCTTGAAAATGCAATAAACATGTTTGCCGGAACATTCTTTACACAGATGATGTACTCTGAATTTGAGGATTACATGTACAAGGTTGTGGAATCCGGACAATCACTTGATGCTGAAGATCTCGGTGATAAATGGGCAGAGCTTGTTGAGGAGTACAGAGGAGATGCTGTGACAACATTTCCTGCATCAAGATATCAGTGGGCATCAATTCCGCACTTTTACTATGTTTATTATGTTTATCAGTATTCGGCAGATGTCGCCTATGCTGCATCAATCGCAGACAGGATCACTTCGAATGAACCCGGTGCTGTTGGAGAGTATATATCTTTCCTTAAACTGGGAGGATCAGAGCCGCCGGTAGAGCTTCTTTCAAAGGCCGGTGTGGATCCGCTTTCTGATGCAACTTATGATGAGGCTCTGGCATACTTTAGAAAGCTTGTTGATGAGTATGAGGTTCTGGTAAACGAGAAATAATTATTTAGCTAGTTTTTTCATGATTTTAATACTTTCTTATTCAATGTATGTTATTATGAATTGAACCTAAAAGATGGTTAAATTGTAGTGCTATGCGCTTTTTACGGAGTTTACCCGATGCACAGACTGGCAAAAGAAGATAAAGAGATAATAAAAAAGGTCCTTGATGTAAAAGGATATGATCCGGATACATTTGACCCGGAGATATTGACAGAACTTGAGAAAGATGAGGAATACCGTGCGATACTATGTCGTAACGGTGGAGATATCCTTGGCTCTGAGCAGTATATAAAGCTTAAGAGCTTTATTCAGCATGGCAATGTAACGGTGTATGAGCACAGCATTCACGTTGCTCTGTGTGCCATAAAGTTAAACAGAAAGCTCGGCATTAATGGAAGGGAGCGCGAACTTGTGAGAGGCGCGCTGCTTCATGATTACTTTCTGTATGACTGGCATGATGGTGAGGCTCCGGGGAATATCCATCCCAAGCTTCACGGATTCTATCATCCCGGTATAGCACTTAAGAATGCTACAAGAGATTTTACTCTCACAGAGAGAGAGAAAGAGATAATCAAAAAGCATATGTGGCCACTTACCATTAAGCCACCTAAATGCAGAGAAGCGTGGGTGGTATGCCTGGCCGACAAGTATGCATCAACACTTGAGACACTCAAGCTTAGGAAGGGAAAGATTAACGTAAATTATGCCTGATATTTACCAGGAACTGATAAACCTGGCGGAAGGGGATATGTACCCGTTCCACATGCCCGGTCATAAGAGAAACCTTCAAAGCACCCCGTTAAAGGGTGCTTTTCGTTGTGATATAACGGAAATTGATGGCTTTGACAATCTGCATGACGAGAAGGGCATAATTCTTGAGGCGGAGAAAAGAGCTAACAAGCTATACGGTGCAGATGAGACATTTTTTTTGGTTAACGGAAGTACATCGGGAGTTTTGAGCGCTGTTTCTGCAGCGGTATCAGATGGCGGGACTATTCTGGCAGCGAGGGGAAGCCATAAGTCTTTTTACCATGCTGCATACCTTCGGGGCCTTGACATAGACTATCTTGAGCCCAAGATGATCAGGAAGTATGGGATTTTTGACAGCTATAGTTCAGAAGATGTGAAAAGAGCCATAGACAAAGCAGAGGTTAAGCCTGAAGCGGTGTTTATTACATCGCCGACATATGAAGGAAAGTGTTCGGATATAGAGGGGATAGCAAGTGTCTGCCATGATAAGGGGATAATCCTGATAGTTGATGAGGCCCACGGCGCACACTTTGGCTTTGGAGACGGAGTGCCAAAGAGCGCGGTAAATGGCGGAGCAGACATTGTAATCCATTCTCTTCACAAGACACTTCCTGCCATGACACAGACTGCGCTTATCCATGTACAGGGAAAGCTTGTGGACAGAGTAAAGCTCAAGAGATTTTTGCGAATTTATCAGTCCAGCAGCCCGTCATATGTGCTTATGTCATCGATAGATCTTTGCATGAAAGAAATGCAGGAGAATGGAAAAGAGTTTGTAGAAAAACTTGCCATGTACAGACAGAGAATACAGAAAGAGACTTCAGGCTGCAAGGTACTAAAGATACCGGATCTGAGTGAGTTAGAAGATCCGGCCAAGGTGCTTATTTATGCGGATAGCAGGGCAATGACAGGCCAGGAGTTATATGATATACTGCGGGAGGACTATTTATTGCAGTTGGAAATGGCCGGGGAGCACTATGCTCTGGCCATAATTACCGGATGGGATACAAATGAAGGAATAGAGCGCCTTATAAAGGCAGTATGCGAGATTGATGAGTGCTTGCAGAAAAAGGTCGGAGCGGGAATTGGCGTGAAAGAGGAGACTTATTCTATTCCGAAAAAGGAAATGTCTTTGCAAAAAGCTTGGGACAGCGAGCGGGAAACGGTGTCTTTAAAAATGGCGGAAGGCAGAATTTGCGGAGATTTTGTAAACCTTTATCCACCGGGAATTCCACTGATAGTGCCCGGAGAGGTCATAGGCGGAGACTTTATTAAGGACCTGGAGAGATATTTTGCGGAAGGACTTAGTGTTCAGGGCATATTCGAACTCGAAAATAGCGAGAATAAGGGTATAATAGATATAGACAAGAGAGGAGTTTTATGCGTAAAACGAAAATAATATGTACTATCGGACCGGCAAGTGAGAGCGAAGATAAGTTAAAAGAGCTTATGATGGCCGGTATGAATGTTGCCAGATTCAACTTTTCTCACGGTTCACACGATGAGCACAGAAGAAAGTTTGAAAGGATCAGAAAGCTTCGCGATGAGCTTGATATTCCTGTAGCAACAATGCTTGATACAAAGGGTCCTGAGATCAGGCTCAAGGACTTTAAGAACGGTAAGGAAATGCTGGAGGCAGGTCAGACTTTCACACTTACTGCAAGAGAAATAGAGGGTACCAAAGACGAAGTATCCATTACATACAAGGATCTGACCAAGGACTGCAAGAGCGGTATGACCATTCTTTTGGATGACGGTCTTATTGAGCTTTCCGTTGAGAAGGTAACTGACACAGATATTGTCTGCACAGTGGTAAATGGCGGACCGATATCTGACAAAAAGGGTGTCAACGTTCCCGGCGCGGAGCTTTCAATGCACTATATTAGCGAGCAGGACAGGAGCGATATCATATTTGGCTGCGAGCAGGGCTTTGATTTTGTTGCTGCTTCTTTTGTAAGAACCAAGGAAGATGTTCAGGATATCAGGGACATTTTAAAAGAGAAAAACTCTCCTATGAAGATCATTGCCAAGATCGAGAGCACACAGGGTATCAACAATATTGAAGAGATCCTTGCTGCTGCAGACGGCATCATGGTTGCCAGAGGAGATATGGGTGTAGAGGTTCCTTTTGAGGAAGTTCCGGTAGTTCAGAAGAAGCTCATAAAGATGGCTGAGGCCGCAGGTAAGTACGTTATCACAGCTACTCAGATGCTTGATTCCATGATCCATCACCCAAGACCAACAAGAGCTGAGGCAACCGACGTTGCCAATGCCATTTATGACGGAACAACAGCAATTATGCTCTCAGGCGAAACAGCTGCAGGTGATTATCCTGTAGAGGCGCTCAAGACTATGTCACGTATTGCCGAGAGAACAGAAGCCGATATAGATTATGTAGGAAGACTTAAGAAAAGAGATTATGCACCAAGTGATGACACTACAGCAATCTCACATGCAACCTGTAACATAGCGGCAGAAGTTAATGCTGATGCCATCGTGTCAGTCACAATGAGCGGGTTTACAGCGAGCATGGTTTCAATGTATAAACCAAACTGCCCTGTCATTGCATGCACCATCAATCCAATAGTATGCAGACAGGCAAATCTGATGTTTGGCGTTGTGCCTCTTCACATCAGACAGGAAGACACAGCAGACGAGCTCTTCAGGGAAGCTTTGAGTGCTGCCAGGAATGCGGGACTTTTAAAGTCCGGCGACAAGGTAGTTCTTACAGCAGGTGTACCGCTTGGAATTCCCGGAAGAACCAACATGATCAGAGTTGAGGAAGTTTAAGCAAAATGGCGACCGGCAGGATTTTCCTTATGATGGGCAAAAGCACATCAGGGAAAGACACAATCTACAAAAACCTAATATCTGACAGTGACTTATCGCTAAAAAAAGTCGTTCCTTACACCACAAGACCCATGCGTGATGGCGAGACAGACGGAGTTCAGTATTTCTTCAGAGATGAGAAAGGGTATCTTGAGCTTAAAGAAAAGGGCAGGATCATCGAGGAGCGCACCTACTATACCAATTATGGTGAGTGGAGATATTTTACTGTAGATGATGGGCAGATTGATCTTGCCAGCGGTGACAGTTATCTGGTAATAGGTACGCTGGAGTCCTACTGCTACTTCAGGGATTATTTCGGAAAAGACTTTGTCTACCCGATACTGATTGATGTTGAGGCAAGGATAAGGCTTGAGAGAGCCATGAAGAGAGAAGAAGGGCAGGAGCATCCCAGGTATGATGAGATGTGCAGGCGCTTTCTGGCAGATGAGGAAGACTTTGACGAGACCAAGATCAGAGAAGCCGGCGTGGAAAAGAGATTTTACAACAACGGTCTTATTGAAGACTGTATCAGAGAGATAAGACAGCATATTCTGGAAAACAAGAACTGAGCTATCAGGCGGGAAGGGAATGTATGGATATTAAAGTCAGCAATCTTACACCCACAAGTCAGACCCCGGCTCCGGAGCAGGTACAGGAGGCAAACGGTGATTTTAAGTTTGTCCTGACCAGTAAGCTTGAGGATACGGGGCTCGCAGAGCGCTTAAATCTCATGTTGCAGGACATAGTCCAGCAGGGTGAGAAGATTTCCAAGAGAAATGACATTAAGGATATGCAAAGGTACAGGATCCTCATCAAGGACTTCATGAACGAGGTAGTGACGAGGAGTCATGTCTTTTCTCGTGAGAACTTCCTGGACAGGAAGGGAAGACACAGGGTTTACGGAATAATCAGGCAGGTGGACAAAGAGCTTGATGAACTGGCTCAGGAACTGGTTAAGGATGAGAAAAACAGCATCGACATCCTGGCCAAGATCGGTCAGATACAGGGGCTTTTACTGGATATCTTTACTTAAGGGGAGAGTAAATGGCGGATTTTGCCGATATCATAGATCAACAGCAGATGAAGGAGCACATGCAGCATGCGCTCATAACTGATAAAGTTTCTCACGCCTATATTATTTCAGGTGAGAACGGTTCGGGAAAAGAGTTTATCGCCAAAACCTTTGCCAAGGCACTTCAGTGCGAGAACAGGCAGGACAAGGGGGATTACAGGGAGGCCTGCAACGAGTGCACATCCTGCATCAAAGCGCTCTCTGACAATCATCCCGATATTATAACAATAACTCATGAAAAGCCGGCCAGCATAGGTGTTGACGATATCAGGCAGCAGCTGCGTGACGATGTTGTCATAAAGCCCTATGAGAGCAGGTACAAGATTTATATAATTCCTGAGGGTGAGAAGATGACACCGGCGGCACAGAACGCACTTCTCAAGACGCTTGAAGAGCCGCCGTCATATATTGTTATCATCATTCTGACCAGCAACATAAACGCTTTTTTACCTACTATTATAAGTAGATGTATTGTACTTCCCATGAAGCCGGTAAGGGATGATTCCATTATACAGTTTTTAATGGAAGAGCGTCATGTTGTGGATTATAAGGCTATGCTTTGTGCGTCTTTTGCCAGAGGAAATGTGGGCAAGGCGCTGGAGCTGGCGTCAAATGAGAGATTTGAGACACTAAAGAATGAGACCATAGATCTTGTTTCCAAGCTTAAAAACCTTGAGATCCATGAGATCATGGACAGGACCCATGCCATATTGGAGAATCCGGACGGTGAGGAAAAGGGAAGCAAGAAGGGGATCGATCTCGATCAGTATGCTGACTTTATGGACATACTGCTTTTCCTTTTCAGGGACATGCTTGTGTATAAGGCTACAGGGGATGATACTCACTTGATTTTCACTGATAAGGTATCGTATATTAGTAGTGTTACCGCAGATTGCACTTATGAGGGCATTAACGGTATTATCAAGGATATGGAGATTGCGAAAAACCGCATAAACTCCAATGTAAATATAGATTTAGCCCTGGAGCTGATGCTGATGGGCATTAAGGAGCATTTATGACAAGAGTTATCGGCGTAAGATTCAGAACAGCCGGCAAGATATATTACTTTTCACCCGGGAAGTATGTTATCAAAAAGGGTGATCATGTAATTGTTGAGACAGCAAGAGGCGTTGAGTACGGAACAGTAGTTTCAGAGCCTCAGGAGATCGAGGACGACAAGGTGGTTAAGCCGCTTAAGACAGTTCTTCGTACCTCCAGCACCAAAGACGATGAGCAGGAGAAGGCCAACAGAGAAAAAGAGAAGGAAGCCTTCAAGGTTTGTCTTGAGAAGATCAAAAAGCACAATCTGGACATGAAGCTCATTGATGCAGAGTATACCTTTGACAACAACAAGATCCTCTTTTACTTTACAGCTGACGGAAGAATTGATTTCAGAGAGCTGGTAAAAGACCTTGCGGCTGTATTCAAGACAAGGATTGAACTGCGGCAGATCGGTGTAAGAGACGAGACCAAGATAATTGGAGGCTATGGCATTTGCGGAAGACCTCTGTGCTGCCACTCATATCTGTCAGACTTCGTTCCGGTATCCATCAAGATGGCCAAGGAACAGAGCCTGTCTCTTAATCCAACCAAGATTTCCGGTGTTTGCGGAAGACTTATGTGCTGCCTCAAGAATGAGGAAGATGTATACGAGGAGCTCAACCGTAAGATGCCTGCAGTCGGTGACTACTGCATAGCCAAGGATGGTCTTGGCGGAGAGGTATCTTCTGTGAATATCCTCAGACAGACCATGAAGATCCTTGTGGAAGTCAATGACGAGAAGGAAGTTCACGAGTACAATCTCGATGAGATAGAGACAATCAGGAAGAAGCAGAAGAAAAAGAACAACAACGGTAAAAAGAACTCTCAGGAAGATGCAGAGATGAAAGAGCTCGAGAAGCTTGAGAAGATCGAGAAGCAGGAAGGAAAATCCAAGCTTGGGGACAATTGATCTGAAGGATGGCGAGAGACTTGATGACCTGCAGAGAAACGGCTACAGGATAATTCAGGACCCGGAGAAGTTCTGTTTTGGAATGGATGCGGTTCTTTTATCAGGATTTGCCTCTGCTCCGGAGGGCGGAAGAGTTCTGGATTTGGGGACAGGTACCGGGATCATACCGATCCTTATGGCAGCCAAGACGCCTGCCACTGAACTCATTGGCCTTGAGATTCAGGAAGAGAGCGCAGATATGGCGCAGCGAAGCGTCATTCTCAATGATCTTCAGTCCAAAATCAAAATCGTACAGGGAGATATTAAGGAGGCAGGGCAATTGTTTGACGCTGCCTCTTTTGACGTGGTCACAAGTAACCCGCCTTATATGATAGGCGGTCATGGACTGAAAAACCCTGATGGCCCAAAGGCTATAGCAAGGCACGAGGTGCTCTGCAATCTTGAAGATGTCATCAAGGCAGCAGCCAGGCTTCTTAAGAGCGGCGGAAAGTTTTATATGGTCCACAGACCCTTCAGACTTGCGGAGATCATGGTGCTCATGCATGATTACAGGATTGAGCCCAAGAGGATGCAGCTGGTTTATCCGTATGCAGATAAGGAGCCGAACATGGTCCTGATCGAGGGTGCAAGAGGCGGAAGATCAAGACTTACGGTTGAGAAGCCGCTTATTATTTACGAGGCGCCGGGGAAGTATACACCGGAGATCTACGATATTTACGGATATTGATGTGCTTTGGCCGGTGAGACAATCTGAAACGTCCCCACTGACTCACCAAAACGGAGAAGAAAATGGCAGGTAAACTTTATCTATGTGCTACCCCCATCGGAAATCTGGACGACATGACTTTCAGGGTTCTGGAGACCTTAAAGAGTGTCGACCTGATTGCTGCGGAGGACACCAGGAACAGCATAAAGCTCCTGAATCATTTCGATATTCACACCGAGATGACCAGCTATCATGAATATAATAAGTACGACAAGGCGCAGTACCTGATCCAGAAGATGCAGGAAGGAATCGACGTTGCGCTTATTACCGATGCAGGAACTCCAGCTATTTCAGATCCGGGGGAGGTTCTTGTTGCCGAGTGCCACAAGGCAGGGATAATTGTAACATCCCTACCGGGGCCGGCTGCGTGCATTACAGCGCTGACGCTATCGGGACTTCCGACCAGAAGATTTTGCTTTGAGGGATTTTTGCCCTCTGCAACTGAAGATAAAAAAGGCAGAAAAAGAATCCTTGAGGACCTCAAGGATGAGAGCAGGACAATGATCGTTTACGAAGCGCCGCATCACTTAAAGGCTGCGCTGGATGATCTGTATGAGACACTTGGTGACAGGCGCATCTCCATCTGCAGAGAGCTCACCAAGAAGTTTGAAGAGGTCAGACCGACTACAATTTTAGAGGCAATCTCTTTTTACAAAGAAAACGAACCCAGGGGCGAGTATGTGCTGGTAATTGAGGGTAAGAGCCTTAAAGAGCAGGACGAGGAAAAAAGGCTGTCCTGGCAGGATATGAGTATCGAAGATCATATGAAATATTATGAGGATCAGGGAATATCCCACAAGGACGCCATGAAGAAGGTAGCATCTGACAGAGGCGTCGGAAAGAGGGAAATTTATCAGGCACTGCTGGATAAAGAAGAGGGGGATTGACCATGGAAGAGAAAGAGATTATTGCAAAAAGACCGCCCATGGGGTGGAACAGTTGGGACTGCTACGGGGCAGCGGTGAATGAGGAGCAGCTTCTCGGAAATGCGAAGTACATGGCAGAGAATCTTAAGGACTACGGTTGGGAGTATGTGATATGCGACATCCAATGGTATGAGCCCACGGCGGATTCTCATCAGTATCACAAGTTTACTGAACTGGAGATGGATGAGTACTCAAGGCTTATGCCTGCGGTCAACAGATTTCCTTCAGCAGCAGGGGGCAAGGGCTTTGGACCTATTGCTAAAAAGATACATGATATGGGCCTTAAGTTCGGAATCCATATCATGAGAGGAATCCCGAGACAGGCTGTTCACCAGAACACCAAGATCCTGGGAACTGACAAGACTACAAGGGATATCGCGATCCCTAACTCCATCTGCATGTGGAACACCGATATGTACGGTGTCGATGCTTCTGTAGAGGGAGCGCAGGCTTACTATGATTCCATATTTGCACTGTATGCGGAATGGGGTGTGGACTACGTCAAGGTAGACGACATCGCAAGGATTGACTGCGGACCGGAGGCTCCTGGAGCCGGCTTTTTAGAGATTGCAATGATAAAAGAGGCTATTGAGAAGTGCAAAAGACCTATGATCCTAAGCCTTTCACCGGGCCCTGCAAAGCTCAGTCAGAAGGACTTTCTTTTAGAGAATGCCAATATGTGGCGCATGACGGATGACTTCTGGGATGACTGGAAGATGCTCTATGACATGTTCGAAAAGGCCCATGAGTGGGAAGGCGTAGGCTGCAAGGGGCACTGGCCCGATTGCGACATGCTTCCGCTTGGACGAATCTGCATGTGTAATGATGAGAATGGGGAGAAGGGCCACTACACGCGCTTTACCCATGATGAGCAAAAGATCCTTATGACACTCTGGTGCATCTTCAGATCACCTCTTATGTTTGGCGGCGATCTCAGAGAAAATGATGAGTTTACAAAAGCTCTTTTAACCAATAAAAGACTCCTTGAGATGCACAAAAAAGGCCGAAAGCCAAAGGAAATATACAGAAAGAAGGACCTGGTTATCTGGAGGAGCAGATCAAAGGATGGAAGGACCTTCCTTGCCATCTTTAACATCGGGGAAAAACCGCAGAGCCACAAGATAAGGTTTAAGGACCTGGGACTTTCGGGAACGGAGGCAAAGGCCGTTGATATCTGGAGCGGAATGCAGGGTATCGTCAGAGATAAAGAGTGTGTCGACATGGCGCCGCACACAGTTGAATGCTATGCAATAGAGGCGGAGGAGGAAATTTATTCTCCTTGTAGCTAAAGCTAACAAGTTTACACATATTTCATAGAAATTTGGCTTAAAAACATTGTTAAAAACTTGGCTTTGTAGTATAAATGTAGTAGTGGGCGCATTTTTGCCCCGTAATTTAATAGTGTATCCGCGAATTATCAGTATATTGTGAGGTGTATGATAATTCGTGCAAAATTAATTAAGAAAAGAGGTTAACAAATGGCAAACATCGATTTAACCAAGTATGGTATCACAGGTACTACAGAGATCGTCCACAATCCTTCATACGATGATCTTTACACAGAGGAAATGAAGCCTGAACTTACCGGCTATGAGAAGGGCGTTGACACAGAGCTCGGTGCTGTAAACGTTATGACCGGTATCTACACAGGACGTTCACCTAAAGATAAGTACATCGTTATGGATGAGAACTCTAAGGACACTGTATGGTGGACTTCAGAGGAGTACAAGAACGACAACCACCCTATGACAGAAGAGACATGGGCTAAGGTTAAAGAGATCGCTAAGAACGAGCTTTGCAATAAGAGACTCTTTGTTGTTGACGCATTCTGCGGAGCTAACAAGGATACTCGTATGGCTGTTCGTTTCATCGTTGAGGTTGCTTGGCAGGCTCACTTCATTAAGAACATGTTCATCCAGCCTACAGATGAAGAGCTTGCAAACTTTGAGCCTGATTTTGTAGTTTACAACGCATCTCTTGCTAAGGTTGATGACTACAAGGCACTCGGCCTTAACTCTGAGACATGTGTAGCCTTCAACATCACAAGCCGTGAGCAGGTTATCATCAACACATGGTACGGCGGAGAGATGAAGAAGGGTATGTTCTCAATGATGAACTATTACCTTCCTCTTAAGGGTATTGCTTCTATGCACTGCTCAGCTAACACAGATATGAACGGTGAGAACACAGCAATCTTCTTCGGACTTTCAGGAACAGGTAAGACAACACTTTCAACAGATCCTAAGAGACTTCTTATCGGTGATGACGAGCACGGCTGGGACGACAACGGAGTATTCAACTTCGAGGGCGGCTGCTATGCTAAGGTTATCGGCCTTGATAAGGATTCTGAGCCTGATATCTACAACGCTATCAAGAGAGATGCTCTTCTTGAGAACGTTACAGTTGATGCAAACGGCAAGATCGACTTTGATGATAAGAGCGTAACAGAGAATACTCGTGTATCTTATCCTATCAACCACATCAAGAACATCGTTCTTAATGTACATCCTACATCTTCAGGTCCTGCAGCTCAGAACGTAATCTTCCTGTCAGCTGATGCTTTCGGAGTACTTCCTCCTGTATCAATTCTGACACCTGAGCAGACACAGTACTACTTCCTGTCAGGCTTCACAGCTAAGCTTGCCGGAACAGAGAGAGGAATCACAGAGCCTACACCTACATTCTCAGCATGCTTCGGTCAGGCATTCCTTGAGCTTCATCCTACAAAGTACGGTGAGGAGCTCGTTAAGAAGATGCAGAAGTCCGGTGCTAAGGCTTACCTTGTAAACACAGGCTGGAACGGAACAGGCAAGAGAATCTCCATCAAGGATACTCGTGGTATCATCGATGCAATCCTTAACGGCGACGTTCTCAAGGCCGAGACCAAGAAGATCCCGATCTTCGATTTCGAAGTTCCTACATCACTTCCGGGAGTTGATCCTGCAATCCTTGATCCCAGAGATACATATGCTGATGCTTCTGAGTGGGAAACTAAGGCTAAGGATCTTGCAGAGAGATTCATAAAGAACTTCAAGAAGTATGAAGGCAATGA
>CAMORK010000053.1 GCA_946623755.1 uncultured Butyrivibrio sp.
CGCAAAAAAATAACCCATTACTGGGTTTCAGCGATTTTGGGTGTCAAACTTCCGGAATCATAGCATTTTTCTCCTTTTTTCTTACTTGGTTTTGATGGCAAATTAATCATACCATATCTTGATAAAATTTCTATAAATCACCACAGAATGTTGAAAGCACGCGATTTGCTGTAGTATAATTATTATGATATATTGTATTATTTTATAACAATTTATGGTGAGGAATTTCTTTTCATCCATTTATGAGTAATTTACAGCCGACTATTGATATACATTGTCACATCATGCCGGGGGTCGATGACGGATCTCCGGATATTGCCACCAGTCTGGAAATGCTGAGAATTGCTGACAAGAATGGGATCACACATCTGATACTGACTCCGCATCACAAGCCCATGCATCACAATGTCAGCCCGGAGCACAACGTGGCTTACAGGAAGAGGCTTCAGGAAGCTGCTGCAGAAGCCGGGATCAAGGCAAAGCTCTTTTCCGGAAATGAGATCTACTATAGCGACGAGACTATGGAGGAGCTGGAATCCGGCAAAATATGCTCCCTCGCGGGTAGCGACTATGTTCTGGTGGAGTTTCATCCGACAAATCCTTACAAGGCAATTCAGAATGCGGCGGGCAGAATTCAGGCAGCAGGTTTCATTCCGATAATAGCCCATGTGGAGCGGTACAGCGATATTGTATCTCATCCGGACAGAGTTAGTGACCTGATCCAAATGGGATGTTTTATACAGGTAAATGCATCGAGTGTGATGGGCAAGTACGGATTTGGAATCAGTCATTTTACGAAGAAACTGCTCAAGGAGAGAATGGTGCATTTCATTGCATCGGATGCTCATGATACCGGAAGCAGAGCGCCTCAGCTTCTGGACTGTAGGAATTACGTAGAGAGAAAGTTTGGGCAAGACTACGGGAAAAAGCTCTTTTTCACCAATCCCGCAAACGTAATAAGAAATGAACTAATCTGAAGGGGAGTGTCCATGGGGAATAGGGACGACATAATTGAAATCAATCTGGGGGAACTGTTTTCGGTACTTCTGGGCAGGGCTTTTCTGATAATCAGCGCCGGAGTCTTTTTTGGTCTGGCAGGTCTTTTTATCAGCAAATTCATAATGCATCCTGTCTATGATTCGACCACCAAGATCTACATCCTTAATAAAGAGGAGAATCAGACAGTGACATATTCGGATGTGCAGATTTCCACGCAGCTGACTCAGGATTATGCGGAGCTGATAAAGAGCAGATATGTTATTGAAGAGGTTATCCAGAGGCTGAATCTGGTGGATGTAGAATATGAGACCCTTTCAAGGGTTCTCAAGGTTGATACACCTTCGGACACCCGAATTGTAGCAATAACCGCCAGGGACGAGGATCCGCTGATGGCGATGCAGATAGCAAACTGTATAAGGGAAGTGGCCAGTGAGCATATCAGCAATGTTATGGATATCGACGCCATTAACGTTGCAGAGACTGCCAATGTTCCGACGCAGAAGTCGGGGCCAAGCGTCACCAGATGGACCATAATCGCAGGTTTTCTGGGGGCTGTACTGGTGGCATTCTTTGTAATACTGGAGTATCTGCTTGATGATACCATCAAGAGTAACGATGATGTTGAGAGATATTTGGGACTCAGCACATTGGCACTTGTTCCGTTGACTACAGAAGAGACCGACAAAAAGAAATCTAAGAAGAAAAAGAACAAAGCTAATAAATAAAGGGGGGTATATGCAGAACGCCAAGCTTCATTTCAGTCAGTCGGAAAATAACTATCAGATAAAAGAAGCATATAAGACCCTTCGAAGCAACGTGGAATTCAGCGGGCAGAATGTGAAGGTTGTCTCTGTTACCAGCTGTACGCCAGGAGAAGGCAAGACTACTGTAGCTATGGCTCTTGCCAGAGCTTTTGCGGAAGCGGGTAAAAAGACAGTACTGGTGGATGCCGATATGCGTAAGTCGGTGCTGGTCGGAAGATATCGCACGGGCTCCGTAAGACTTGGACTGACCCATTGCCTTGTTGGCAGAGAGAGGCTCTCAAGTGTTATCTGCGAGACAGACACGCCTAATCTCTATGTTGTTTTTGCCGGACCTGTTCCGCCAAACCCAAGTGAGCTACTGGGTGGAAGGATATTCGGAAAAGTTCTTGAGAATATGAAACAGGTATTTGATTATGTCATCATCGACACACCGCCTCTTGGAAGCGTCATTGATGCGGCGGTTGTAGCCAAGCAGTGTGATGGCACTATCATGGTAATAGAGAGCAATTCCATCAGCTACAGATTTGCCCAGAGGGTCAAGGATCAGCTGGACAAAGCCGGCGCCAAGATGCTGGGCGTGGTGCTCAACAAGGTTGATATCTCAGGCAAGGGATATTACGGACACTATGGCAGCTACTATGGCAAATATTATGGCAAGTATTACGGCAAGTACTATGGCAAGTACGGGGAAGATAATTCAGAGACGACAGGGCGGCCAAGACCTGCACCGGTAAAAGACACAACACCTGACGACGATGATTTGAATGAGCTTAATTATTTGGCCGGAGTCACAAGAAAAGACTGAGGCATCTAAGGAGGAGTAAGTGAGAGGAAATATTCTTGGAATATTCTTTTCTATATTGAGCGGGGTACTTATCTTTCTCATAGTGGTAGCCTACGGAAGAAGCGACAGGTCCGCACCTGAGTTCAGGTTTTCCGCAACGGATATCATCTACGATTCACAGACTACAGACAATGACCTCAAGGCAGGGGTCAATGCATATGATTCCAAAGATGGTGACCTTACCGGAAGGATTGTAGTAGAGAAAGTAGTACTTAACAGGGAAAAAGAGACAGCGGTTGTATATTATGCAGTCGCTGATTACAGCGGAAATGTCACCAAACAGTCAAGAGTTTTTCCGGCTGATATTGCAGATATAGACAACTTTGGTGATTCTTCCGAGACTATGGAAGATCCGGTGTTTCCGTTCGTGGCTCAGCCTGAGGGAGAGGAAGTGACAGGCACACAGGAGCCGGTTTTGGGAGAACAGCAGACCGGTACAGACACTGCAAATAACGAGAATGGTACCGGCAATCAGGAGCCATAAATATGCGTGGAAAAGGAAGAGTTTTTCTCATAATCTGGGCCAGCTTAATGACTCTTCTTGTTTTGGTCATGGCAGGGTTCGAGGTAATGAGGATCTTTGGAAAATCGAATTTGAGTTCCAAATCTGCAACCAGCACACCTATGCTTATGCAGGATGAACCTGTAGCGGCTGCAACTACCGATGTGGCCTGGCAGCCTGACTGGGTGAGATATAACGGCGCGGTTTACGATTACAATGACGATATAATAACCTTCCTGATAATGGGAATTGACAAGATGGATGAGGTTGCAAAGCCTGTCACGGAAGGGACTGCCGGAGGACAGGCGGACTCATTGTTTTTGCTGGTATTAAATCCCCACTCCCAGTCCATCAAGGTGATCGGCATCAACAGAAATTCGATGACTGATGTTGATGTATATGATGAGTACGGACGCTATCAGACAACGGTAATTGCTCAGATTGCAACCCAGCATGGGTTCGGCGATGGAATGGAAAAGAGCTGTGAATATCAGGTAAAAGCTGTTTCAAACATGTTCTATCAGCTTCCGATCCACGGCTATGCTGCTATCAATATGAGCGCAATTCCAATCATCAATGACCAGGTAGGCGGAGTGAATGTTGTGGTAATGGAAGATCTCACGAAGTTTGATAAGTCACTTAAAGAGGGAGAAACTGTACATCTTGAAGGCATGACTGCCTACCACTACGTCAAGAGCAGAGATACCGGCAAGTATGGATCCAGCGATTCAAGGCTTGAGAGACAGCAGCAGTATTTGAACGGATTTATTGAGGCGGCAAGGAAAACCTCAAGTGAAAACAACAATGCAGCCGTTGAACTATTTCAGGCAATCAGTGACAAGATGGTCACGAATATTACCGCAGACGAGATAAGTTATCTTGCACCATACATTGTAAACTACAGTTTTGACAGCAGTGATCTTAAGATGATAAAGGGGCATAATCAGAAAAACGGCGAATTTGAGGAGTTCATTGTCGATGATGATGATCTGTATCAGACAATAATCGACGTTTTTTATGAAAAAGTTGACAATGTGGACTAAAGATATGAGGACTTTTTGCCGAAATACAAAAGTAGATGGGATAAGTGCGCTCAGAATTGGTGTATGCGTAATTTCGTTAATGGCTTTGGTGGGCTGTGGATTAAAGACATCAAAGGCAGATGAAACCGCTAATAAAGGTGGAAGAGACGAATCTGCCACTGATTCACACGTAGACATCGGTGAGCTGAAAAAGACTAACAGCGATATATTTGCATGGCTGTATATCCCGGATACTGAAATTGATTATCCTGTTCTTCAAAATGACCATGGCGATGATTCTTTTTACAAGGATCATAATATGTTAAAAGAGCCGGATCCCAACGGGGCATTATACATCGAGGCTGCGAATCTGACTAACATGTGTGACTTCAATGAGGTTATACACGGATCAAGCCCGAGCGATGGGACAATGTTTGCGGGACTTGGCAAATTTCTGGACAGAACGTATTTTGAGGAGCGTCCTTATATATATTGCTATTTGGAAGGAAATGCGCTGATCTATTATACGTTTGCTGCTTACACCAGAAATAATAACAGGATGCTGGAGCAATATGATTTTACAAATGCTCATGGCTGTCAGGATTTTCTTGACGAAATATACAGTTCCAGGAGTATGAATAAGATCATCAGAAGCGGCTGGGAGAATGCTGTTACGCCAAAGAATTTTATCATTACGTTAGTGACACAGGACCCGGCGGATACATCCAAACAGATAGTGCTTGTTGGCTGTCTTGTGGGAGACGTTGCAGGCACAATTGACAGAGATATTGACTATTCAGACCCAGGCTCTGAGTCCGGATGGTAACAATATAGGCACATAAACAAATATTAAATATGGAGGCGCGTTTATGAAAAAGATACTAGCTATCGTCCTTACATCTGTCATGTTGGTTTCTTCTTCACTGGCAGTATGTGCGGCAGAACCAAGTACCGGTTCTAAGAGTATTACAGCTGAAGATATCCAGAAGCTTGTTGATGCCATTGAAGCACTGCAGAAATCCAACGAGAATCTGCAGCAGGCGAATCAGAATCTTCAGGACTCCAACAGAAATCTTCAGGATTCCAACAGAAATCTGATGAATTCAAATTCGAACCTGCAGCAGTCAAATCAGGAACTTAAGAATTCCAATCAGGATCTTAAGGATTCCAATCAGGATCTTAAGGATTCCAATCAGGACCTTAAGGATTCTAACCAGGAACTCAAGAATTCCAATCAGGAACTCAAGAATTCCAATCAGGAACTCCAGAATTCTAATCAGAAGCTGGTGGATTCCAATTCTGAACTTTTAAACTCCAATGATGCTCTGATCAGTTCCAATGCAGCGCTTCAGTCAAGTGTAGAAAGACTCACTGCGGCAATTAACGGAAAACCTCTTCCTCCGGACAACGGCTCAAGCGGAGGATCTTCAGGTGGCTCAGGCAGAGGATCAGGTTCACAGGGCGCCAGCAATTCTGCATACTACAATGGCAGTATTATTTATCCGGTCAGGAAGATTGAGATCAACGGCGTTAAGAGTAATGCTACATTCATGGTGGCTCAGCCTGACGGCGGAACAATGACTTCTGCCAACAATCTTGCAGCAAGTTTAGGCGGAAACCTTATCAATGCAGTAGTAACAAGTTCGCCCGGAGTTAATTTCGCAACAGCAAGAGTTAATTTCTTTGTTGGCGGCGTCACAGATAACGACACTATCGCTGTATACCAGCTTCAGAATGGCAAATGGGTTCAGCTTTCGGTATCCGAGATTCGCAAGGACCATGTCATAGTTAATATGACAAGACATGGCGTTATTGTATTTATAAGAGTTCCGGCATTGGCAACTACAAACTGATAATACGCTTCCAGTTGAAATATGACGAAAGCCCCGACATTCTTGTGAATGTCGGGGCTTTTTATGTAAATGTATAATATGAAAGAATACCATAATAAAGAGGTAGTTCCGCTCTCGGCAGCGAACACTGTGATTCACAAGGAAGTTCTGCTCTCGCGCTCTGGGATTCACAAGGAAGTTCTGCTCTCGCTGCGCTCGCCAGAACACGTTCGGACTAGACTCGATAATACCTCGTCAAGTCCTCTCAGCCTTTTACCGCACCCTCTATCATTCCTTCCATGATCTGTTTCTGAGCGATAAGGAAGATGATGATCATTGGAACGATAGCAAGCAATGCGGCCGGAAGAATTCTGTCCCAACGCTTTACGTATGATCCGACGAACTTCTGGATGGCGATAGGAATAGTCATTATTTTACCGTTCTGTCCAAGCATCATGGATGGAAGAAGGTAGTCGTTCCAGATCCACATACCATTGAGGATTGTTACTGTTGTGATAACCGGTGTGAGCAGAGGGAAGATGATCTGGAAGAATGTCTGCTCAGGTGTGCATCCATCGATTGAAGCTGCTTCTTCAAGGTCGAAGGGAACGCCCTTGATAAAGCCGTTTAGGATGAACACTGTCATTGCTCCGCCGAATCCCAGATAAGCAAATACAATTCCGGGAACTGACTGAAGCATTGGAATTCCGATAAACTTTCCTACATCACGGAAGGTAGAAATAAGAGGAAGCATAACTACCTGGAAAGGAATGATCATTGATGCGATGAAGGTAAAGTAAATGATTGTTGACCAAACTGTCTTGTTTCTGCAGATAACCCAGGCTGCCATTGCTCCGAACAATGAGAGAAGAACAAGTGATACAACCGTGATCAGTGCTGAATATCCAAAGGATTTCCAGAACAGGAAGTTAGGGTCATTGATAACTTCGTGAATGTTGAATCTGAACTGTCCAAGGCTTGATCCTGCAAGACTTACAGGATTAGCTGTGATATTGGAAGTCTCTTTTCCTGAGTTAATAACAAGCAGGAGGAATGGGAACAATACATAAGCTGCGATGATTATAGCAATTACTAATCTTATAGCTACGGTAACGGGCTTTTCTTTTGTATGCATTATAATTCCACCTCCTTCTTATTAGATATACGTACCTGCATGATAGATACAGCTGCCAGGATTATAAAGAACAGAACCGCTTTGGCCTGGCCCAGAGCATAATCGTTATTGATTACCGCAGTGGAGTAGATGTTAAGCGCAAGCATCTCTGTACCGTTTGCAATATACTCACCAAGGAACTGAACTGATCCCTTACCGTTTGTGAGTGCAAGGTTTACATCGAACTGTTTGAAGGCTGATGTAAGAGTAAGGAATGTACATATTGTGATAGTAGGAGCGATCATAGGAAGCTTTATATTGAAAAGAGTCTGCAGAGGATTAGCTCCGTCGATGGCTGATGCCTCAAGTACATCGCCCGGGATAGTGTTAAGTCCTGTGATGTAGATGAGCATTATGTAACCTGCATACTGCCATATATATACGATGATGATAGCAACAAATGCTGTCTTTGTGTCCGAAAGCATTGAGTATGTACCGGTGAACTTCGTGACAACGTTACTGAAAATGAACTGCCAGATGTAACCCAGTACGATTCCTCCGATAAGGTTGGGGAGGAAGTATGCTGCCCTGAAGAATCCAAGGCCCTTGATCCTTGATGTGCATAAAAGAGCCAGCAGGAAAGCAACCAGATTAACAAGGATCATGTTAAATACTACAAATAGGAAAGTAAGAAGAATGGACCACAGGAAAGCTGTCTGGCCAAACATTCTTGCATAGTTTGCAAATCCCACGAACTTGTGCATTATGATTCCGTTCCAGTCTGTGAAGGAATATCCAATACCAAGGAACAGTGGAATGATTACTGTTACGCCGAAGGCAAACAGTAGTGGAAACAGGAAAATTACATTTACAATTGCACGATGATGCTTGAATGTCGGGAAAAGATACAGGCCTACAAAGAACAGGACTATACCTATTACAAACATTGCACCTCTTCCAAAAATAATGTCTTTTGGCGTTCCGTTAATGGGTATTGTACCTAAGATAAGGTCGCCTGCTCCGGTCATGGAAAGTCCAAGTCCGGCAATCGTAAGCACAAGTCCCAGGATAAGGCTACCAAAAGAAGCAACCTTTCTGCCGGTAGAAAATGTACCCATTAGAAAATCCCCCTTTCTTTAATAGAAGAAATAAAAATTAGTATGTGTTTATTTTAAAAACGGGCAGGGTAGAAATGTTCCCTGCCCGCAAATAAAACCTTAATTAGAAATACCTTTTAGCTTCCCCTGATTACTGAGCGTAGTAGCTTGAGATTACCTGAGCCATTGTTGTTACAAATCCGTCAGCATCAAGCTTGCCCTTTGCGTAATCTGCAAATACGTTACATGTCTGGTTCTGAAGACCATCCTTCTTGAGCATTGTGTGCCATCCTGAGTAGTTGCCTGCTGTGATGTAGCTGTTCATGCTCTTGTAGAATGGGTTAACTGCCTCATACTGGCAATCGTCGAAAGGAGATACAAGTCCTGCATCGTTTACAAGGATGTTCTGGGCTGAATCGCCTGCGCACCAGTTGAAGAATGCCTTTGCGCCTTCAACGTTACCGTTTGAATATGCTACCCAGTATGAAGGGGGTCCTGCGATGATTGTGTTGATTCCATCCTCAAATGCATAAGGAGCAAATCCGCACTCGAAGCTTACATCATCAGGAGATGTTACACACCAGTTACCCTGTGTGATGAATGCATACTTGCCATCCTTAAAGCCCTGAACCTGATTGTCATAGGTTCCGTCGATAAGAAGAGCAGGATCTGAGTACTGGTTCATCATTCCAATGAACTCTGCAAAGTGCTTCATTCTTGCTTCATCAATCTTTCCACCGTCGTTAAGAAGATCGATGTATGTTGTGTCGTCGGCCTTAAGACCTGCATCAAGATACTGACCAAATACGTGTGTACCTGAAGACCATCCAAGGTTTGTAGGCTCTGCGCACCATCCGAATACTGCTGTGAGACCAAGTTCATCCTTCTTGGAATCAAGTGTCTCGCAAGCTGCCTTCCAGGCATCAGGGCTTGTAAGAGAAGCGGGATCTACACCTGCAGCCTTAAGGACATCAGCGTTGTAACCAAGAGCTGTAGCCTCAACTGTGTAAGGGAATCCGATTGTTCCCATTGTCTCGTTTGTAAGTTCGAAACCTGTCTTGTTTGTCCAGTCTTCACCTGAAAGATCAGCAAGCATGCCGTCCCAGTTAGCTGCCTGGTTAGCTTCGATTACGAAGATGTCAGGCATGTTGTCAGCCTGATACATTTTCTTGAGCTCGTCAGAAGCGTTTGTGTCGCCACCGATTGTCTCAACGATAAGAGTGTTTCCTGTCTCCTCGTTGTACTTAGCTGCAAGAGCCTGCATCTGATCATTGATCTCAGGCTTACCGTTAAGAAGACGAACCTCTCCGAGATCACCTGTAGCTTCTGTGGCAGCGGGAGCCTCAGTAGCTGCTGTGTCTGCAGGAGCTGTTGTTTCTGCAGGAGCTGCTTCCTGTGTCTGAGCATCTGCGTTGTCAGCAGGTGCTGTGTCTGTACCTGTGGTACCTGTAGTTCCACAAGCTGCAAGTGAAAGAACCATTGCGCCTGCAAGAACTGCTGAGATGAGTTTCTTTTTCATTTCTTTTCCTCCTTTTGTGCATTCTGCCATAACATGCAAAAGTTTTGGCGGTTACTTTTGCGCATAAGTTGTACGCTAAAATCAAAATATCACACATCTACACAAAATTCAATAGAACAAATCTAAAAAGTCTTGTCTCTTTGCATACTTTTACGCATAAGCTGGCGTGCCTAGCGGGCTTAAACGATTACGCTAAAAACTAAAAAAATAATAAAACGTTTATAAAATTTATGAAAAAGCACAAAAAAGACCAACTTATGCGTTTAAGCTTAAGTTGGTCAGGTTTAACAATAGGTTATGGATCTTTTAGTTAATCTTTCTGACAGTATCACGAATAACCAGGTGAGTTGGAAGCTTTATCTGGTTAGGTGTCTTATGTCCTGCAAGCTGTTTGAGAAGTGTGTCTGCAGCAGTGATACCTTTTGCTTTTACATCCTGATGGACAGTGGTGAGCGCCGGTCTGTGGAGCTGCCCCAGCATATTGTCATCAAATCCGACAATGGATATTTCCTCGGGAACGTTAATGCCTCTGTCTGTCAGGGCACTTATAAGAGTTACTGCATAGAGGTCTGATACGCAGAAGATAGCGGTAAACTCTTTTGACCTGTCGCAGATCTCCGCGAGGGATTCGTCAATCTCATCACTCTTTGGATGAATCTGTAAGAAGTTTGAACTCTTGTACTTGATGCCTGCATCCTTCAGGGCTTTTTTGTAGCCGTTAAGCCTTGCCAGGTCGACGCCGCTCTGGTTATCTGAGAGGAATGCGATTTTTTTGTGACCCTGGGAGATCAGATATTTGATCATGTCGTAGGTACCCTGCTCATCATCGAGTCCGACATTGGTGAAGTGCTTAAGGCCTTCAAGTGAATAAGTGTCGATACAGACGATGGGCTTTTTGTATTTTTCGCTGACTCTGATTCCGTCATCGTTTAGCATACCAAAGAGGATCAGTCCGTCTACGTTCCAGGTTGATACATGTCTCATGATCTCATCTGTATCACTTGAGATATACAGCATCATAAAGTATCCGGCATTTCTGATGGTCTCCTCAACACCTCCGATCAGTACCGAGACGAAGGGGTCCATAATCAGGTTTTCGTATTTATCAGCACGGGCCTTAAGGGCGAGCCCGATGATCTTTGATTCGTTCTGCGCGAGGTTCCTGGCATTGATATTTGGAACATAGTCGACTTTTTTCAAAAATTCCTCGACCTTTTTCTTGGTATCATCAGAGACCTCGCCGGCTTTTCCGTGAATAACATTTGAGACCGTCGTAGTGCTCATATTTAGTTGTCTGGCGATTTCTTTGATCGTGATCATTTTTTCAATTGGCTCTTTACAAACAAAAAAAGTTAGTGTATTTTGTCATCAACACGAGGGGAAAATTTTTCACCCCGTCTTTTTTTTCAACATAACATGCAATAATACGAGTTGTCAAAAATTAAATTTTGAAGAGGAGAATTCAAAAAACATGAACACAAAATATAACAAAGTGACTGCTTTTAAAGACACTGAAGATAAGCTTAAAAAGGCTGCGGAAATTGTTTCCGATATAACTATTCCTGATGACATTCCTCACGGCGATATGCCGGGAGACAAGATCGAGATCGGTGAGAGTCACATCGCCAAGGCGAGAACAATCTTTCCTTTATTGGTAAAAGAGCTTTCGGAAAAAATGGCAGCTAATCCTTATAAAAGAGCAGTCGTTGCTGTATGCGGAGGATCCGGAGTAGGAAAATCCGAAATTGCATCACTTCTGTCATATTTACTTGAAAGTGCCGGAATAGGTAGCTACACAATGTCCGGTGACAATTACCCACACAGAATTCCAATGTACAATGATGCTGAAAGACTTCATACATTTAGAAAAGAAGGAATCAGAGGAATGGTTGACGCAGGTGTCATGAATGCAGAAACTGTAGCTCAGATCAGAAAGTGGCAGGCAGCGGATGATGATGCAAACAAGGCACATTTAGAGACTGACACATGGTTCAGAAGTTATCTTGAGGCTGGTTCAAAGGGACTTGATGAATACCTTGGTACACCCAATGAGACAGACTTTGCTGAAGTTGATCAGATAATGAAGGCATTCAAGGACGGAGCAGACAAGCTCTGGCTTAAGAGAATGGGACGTGATGAAGCATCCCTCTGGTATGACGAAGTAGATATGTCAGACAAGCAGGTTCTTATAGTAGAGTGGACTCACGGCAACAGTGACTACATGAGTCAAGTTGACATTCCGGTTCTTTTAAACAGCACTCCTGCTGAGACTTTGGAGCACAGAAGATCAAGAAACCGTGATGGCAAGCTGGACAGCCCGTTCACAATGCTGGTTCTTGAGCTTGAACAGGCCAAACTTGTAAAGCAGGCTCACAAGGCCAAGATCATCATTTCAAAGGCCGGAGACATAATCAGTTTTGATGAATTTGAGAAACTCATGAAATAACATTTTGACAGGTCCACAAATTGTAAGATCAGTCATTTGATTTTTCTCTTTTAAATAATGGAGTGAATAAATATGAAAAAAAATTATGTAGATAATGGTCCGATGTTGAATGCTTACCCTGACAGTATGGGTGGAACTATGGCAGATATCGTTTCTGTCCTCTCAAAAGAAGAGTTTAAAGATGTCTTTCAGTCTTTTTATATTCTCCCAAGTATTTTTAATACGGATCTGGACAGAGGATTTTCTGTAATTGATTACAGCATCAATGAAGAGATGGCAAGTGCCTCTGATATTGACAAGCTCGGCGAGCTCGGAATTGACCTTAAGCTGGACTTTATCTTAAATCATGCATCAGTTCTTTCTCCCCAGTTCCAGGATCTTTTAAAGAACGGTGAGAATTCCAAGTACAAGGACTTCTTCATCAACTGGAATAAGTTTTGGGAAGGCTACGGAGAGATGACTCCTGAGGGTTACATCCAGCCTGAAGAGAAATATATCAAGGATATGTTCTTCAGAAAGCCCGGACTTCCGATCCTTATGGTGAGAATGCCCGATGGAAAAGACGTACCTTACTGGAACACCTTCTATCAGGAAGTGCAGTACAAGCGCCCCGACGCTCAGGACCTCATGGAGAAGATGGA
>CAMORK010000054.1 GCA_946623755.1 uncultured Butyrivibrio sp.
TTGCTGAATATGGTATAAAGTTTGTCCTCACAGAGGAAAGCTACACATCAAAGGCAGACTACCTTGCAAAGGACTATATCCCTGTATATAAAAAGAATGCGAAGGATAACCCCACTTTTTCAGGAAAGCGGATACAGAGGGGACTATACAGGCACTACGATGGTACAATAACAAATGCAGACATAAATGGAGCTGCAAATATCTTGAGGAAAGTATTCCCAAAGGTAAGCCAATGGGATAGGGGCATAGTGGACATGCCCTGTTCTGCAGGATGCATAGAGCATCGTGCAGGTTCATGCCGTTCTGCGGCATAACAGAAACCCTTTCCGACGTGGAGTCGGTGAGGGCAGTTCATTTGTACGTTTCGGTCACTAAGCGGGGCAGGCATGTGTGAATGTGTGCATAGATTTACGAAAGTAGACAGGGGTTCTGCTTGGAGTACTCACGATTACGCTCACAATTATATCTTGAAGTCATGTCCCGGAGGTAGAAAGGTGTCATATTGCCACAGATATTAGGGGGATGAATGTTAATTAACTAAGAATTAGGAAGAATACTGTATTTGCTATGGATTTAGAAGTATAATCTTATTAGAAGGTATCTAATACAATTATTCAGAAGATAATTGATCAAACGGGGAGGGATACAGAGCCTTGAAGAAGAATATAGTCATCACAATTGCCCGCCAGTACGGTAGTGGCGGAAGAACAGTAGGCGAGATGCTTGCCAATGATCTGGGGATTCACTATTATGACCACGAGCTGATCAAGCTTGCATCTGAAGAGAGCGGAATCAATGAGAGTCTGTTCCTTGAAACAGATGAGAAGCTCAGGAATACAGGATTTTTCAAGATGCCGGTCAATGTCTACAGGGGTGAAGTGATCGGACCTGAGAGCAAGGAGTTCACGTCTGAAGCCAATCTCTTTAATTTCCAGGCCAAGGTTATCAAGAAGCTTGCTGAAACTACGAGCTGTGTCATCGTTGGAAGAGCTGCAGACTTTGTCCTTAAGGATTATGACAATGTGCTGAGTGTTTTTGTACATGCACCACATGATTTCCTTGTTGAGCAGGCCGCCAAGGTAAAGAGCCTTCCTCTGCCGGAACTGGAGAAATTCATGGCAAAAGAGGATAAGTACCGCGCTGAGTACTATGAGCATCACACAGGACAGAAATGGACTGATGCCATGAACTATGACCTCTGCCTCGACAGCAGTAAGCTTGGCTTTGATAAGTGTGTAGAAGCCATCAAGGCGCATGCCAGGGTCAGATTCGGAGAAGATATATTTGACTGAATATAGCGAAAAGCCCACATCCGCGCAGATGTGGGCCTTTTTACGCGCAATATAAAAGAGCAGGCAGTCGAATTATGCTTGCTCTTTTTTGGTGTAGTAATCTAATTTTCAAAATAAACAGATGCTCTCAAAGATCTTTAGCCAAAGAGGGGCGATTACTGGTTGGTAATCAAAAAAGATCCTGATGCATGGCCATGAGCTTATAGACGATTGCCTATGCTGAAACTCCGGCGGATATTTGCACAAAGGCATGGTGATTCGTGGCGCATAGCCACTAAATGGTGAATAACCCTATGACAAGCTACCCACCTTCATAACATAACTTTAAAGACGCTATCAAATTTAAAAGATGAATCTCATCAATATAAGTGATGCAATGCCCTGAGCTTTCCCGACGAGCGCCGATTTTTGAGGCTCTGGCAGATGCACGTGCGCAACGCAAGGGCAAATATATCACAGGGCCATATTTTTGTTCAATACAAAAAAGTTAAAAATAACGTTTGTTTGCAACTAATTTCTTCAGATCAGAAATGTATCCGGTAAATAAGTTTCATAAAAATCCTTCAAACCCGCATAAATTCAACATTATTACTGTATACAATCCTCGACCGCATTGTCCTGAATGCATTGCTAAATTGTGAATTTTACGTTCATATTTTGTACATATTTACAAAATGTGAATAGAAACTAAAAAAATAATTATAAAAACCTCTTGCATTCTGCGTTAGCATATGCTAATATAACCATGTTAGCAAAAGCTAACAATGAATTACACATAACGAGCCAAAAAAGCTCGCCAAGCTTACTGGCTCAGACAGACCTAGTGACAATGCCAAGTCACCTGGTTACGACGAATAGTCATAAGAAATCTCCTACCTAAAAGCCGGTACATCTTGCCAATGTACCGGCATTTTTCTGCTATAATATGATGATGACAGGTGAAAAAGATCGTAATGCGTTCATATTTGAAGCCATTATAAATCTCTCGTCAGAAAACACCCGCTGGACAAGCTCTTTTTCCATATGCGAACGCTCATGACCGCGCCGGTACTGGGCTTTAGGTCGTCTTGCCAAGGCCCCGGAGTTTTCTATATAATAGATGATAAATTATTCAGTACAAGGATAAACTTATGAGCACAAACAACAATAAATTCATCCTGATAGACGGCAGCTCCATGCTGGTTACCAATTACTACGGAAACCTCCCCAAGGCGCTGCTTTTCGAAAAAGACCCTGAGAAGAAGGAAAAGTTCTTTTCCCAGATCATGCACAATGACAAGGGCCAGTACACCAACGCGATGTACGGCATGATGCGCACGATCCTGAAGATCATCGCAGAGCAGAAGCCGACGCACATGATGTTTGCTTTCGATACTACCAGGGATACTTTCAGACGTGAGAAATACGCAGATTATAAGGGCAATCGTGGCGACACCCCCGAGCCTCTCAAGGAGCAGTTCCAGAACATGGAGGACATGTTAAAAGAGCTTGGACTTCCCGTTATGTTCGACGACCACTTCGAGGCAGACGATATTGTGGGCAGTGTTGCAACTAAATTTGAGAAACAGATTCCTTCATATATAATCACCAAGGACCATGACTATCTTCAGCTGGTCAGCGACTACACCAGAGTGTGGCTGATCCAGACCAAGCAGGAGACAGCGGACGAGCTCCAAGCCAAGTATGGCGCGGAGTTTGGCTGGAACAGGAAACTCACCAGCCTTCCCGACAAGGCTTTCGAAGTGACCCCTGACCTGTGCCTCAAGGAATATGGTGTGCGTCCGGAGCAGATCCCGGATCTTAAGGGCATCCAGGGTGACTCCAGCGATAACATTCCCGGCGTCAAGGGTGTCAGCAGCGCAGCAATCCCGCTTCTTGCCCATTACAGCACGGTTGAGGGCATCTATGAGGCCATTGACGCATGCCCGACTGACAAGGATCTCAAGACCCTGAATACATTCTGGAAAGAGGAGCTTGGCATCAGTCGCAGCCCGCTAAAGGCGCTTACCCAGTACAGGGACATGGCATTTTTGTCAAAAGACCTTGCTCAGATCCGCAGGGATTATCCCATAACCGACAACCTGGACGATTTCAAATTAAATATAAACAAAGAAAAGGCCGGAGAGCAGTTCGAAAAGTACGGATTTAAGTCTCTTTTCGCTGCCCTGGAGGTAATCTGATTTCATGAGCAATTATTTAAAGACAATACTTATAAATATTCACTGGATTCTCTATTACGTGATCAAAGCGAGAATCTGGATGCGCCACCCTGAGCGCCACAGCATGGAGGACCGCTATGCAATCGCCCTCAAGATGGTGGAGAGGATGAACAGATCATCAGGTTACAAGACCATCTGCTATGGCGATGACAAGCTCCCCAAGGAAGGCGGATACATCCTTTATCCAAACCATCAGGGCAAGTACGATGTCCCCGGAATTTTCTCGGTCCACAAGAAGCCTATATCCTTTGTCATGGACGAAGCCAAGGCTCATATAATACTGGTAGCTGAGTTTTTGATGCTGGTTGACGGCAAGTCCATTATCCTTGACGATCTTCGCCAGACGCTGCGCACGTTCCAGGATATGGCAAAAGAGATACAGAATGAGGGCAAGAAATACATTCTTTTCCCTGAGGGCGGCTATAAAGAGGATAACCGAAATATCGTGGAGCGCTTTAAGCCAGGCAGCTTCAAGCTCGCTCAGATGGCCAAGGCACCAATAGTTCCCGTGGCGCTGGTTGACTCCTACAAGGTTTACAACAGCCCCCACAGAGGCCCTGTGACAACTTATGTTTACTACCTTGATCCGATTTACTACGACGATTATAAAGGCATGAAGACTACTGAGATTGCCGAGATCGTTGAGAACCGAATAAAAGACAAAATAAAAGAGCATCTTGCCAGCGCCTGATCGGCCGGCAGGGTGCTCTTTACATACATGTCAGAACCGCTTTCACCACAAAAGACCCATTCTCCAGCTTAAAGCTTGCCACGCCCCCGTACTTCTCTGCAATGGCCTTGATCTGCGCAGTTCCGACGCCGCTCTGAACAGGCCGTGTACTTATCGGAAGTCCGTTCTCTTTAAACGCAACTTCTCCTGGGGAAGGATTCTTGGTCATGAGTTTTAGCTTGCGCCCGTCATAAGCGATCTCCACCTGAAGAGCTCTTTTGTCCTGATCAAGATGCGACTGGGCTTCTACGGCATTCTCCAGGGCATTGGCAACAAGTGAAGTCAGATCCGTCTCCTCAATGGCGAAACGCTCCGGCACGACGGCCCTGATTCTGGGCTTGAATCCAAGCTTCTGGCACCGACTGGCGTAAATTGTCAAAAGCTCATTTACAATAGCATTGTCGCAGAAAGACACTGCCGTCACACCCTCAAGCATGGAATCAAATTCCTGCAGGTAAGACGCGGCTTTGTCATACTCCTTGTTCTGGATAAAGCCCGCCAGTACACGGTTAAAGTGCCTGATGTCATGCTTGTACTTGCGGATTGTCTGCTCGTTGCTTTCGTAGACGGAGAGGAGCTTTTTAAGTCTTCCTGTGCGTTCGGCCTGGTAGAACGCGATCTTTTCGTCGGAAACTTTTTTATCTATCTGATAAGCCGTCAGCTCGTAGGAAATGACAGCCGCAGCTATCATCGTTACCAGATAAATGACAGGGTACCACTGCACCATGTTGCTGCCGTAGGGCTGAAGGTAATTGAGCATGGACGTGCGGAAGCACAGGTAGCTTAGTATCAGTCCGGAAGATGCTGCAATGGTTCCGTAGATGGCTCCGGCCAGATAGTCAGTGATAAAAGGCGCAATCAGGATAAAGAGCCAGAACGCGTCCATTCCGATGGTCCAGTCCACCTCCATGATGAAGTGGAAGAACAGTATAAGATTAAGCATGAAAGTTGTCAGGATAGTTGTGGACGTATGATTCTTGAAAAGCTTCAGGTGCACCATGGCAAAAAGAAACAGCGCAACAATGGCAAGATTAGTCACCACTCCGTGATAGTAGCCGGTGCGTATGCAGGGATAGATCGTCACAAGTGCATAAACAATGAACCCCAGAAGCAGGATCATCGAAATCCTGGATTTCTGCTGAATAACTGCCGGGTCCGTTTCGAAGGCGGCAAGTTGCTTTAAGCTGTATCTGAATCGGCGTCTTAAGGACTCAAATCTCTTGGTTTCCATAACATAAGTATATGATATAGTGTATAATAATGGTAGATATAGTTGTTCGTTTGGGGGATAAAAATGTCATTTGATATCTCGCGGCTCACAAGTGCCGTCAATAAATACCTCAATTCAATTTCAGATATTGGCAAACAGGCTTCACAGCAGTCTCAGGAGATTGCGGACAAAGCGCAGTTTCAGGCCGATCTCAGCGAAGCCATCAAGGCCAACATCCAGAGTAAGACCCGTGATGTCGATACCATTCCGGATATAGAGGCCATGGTTCAAAACGAGATCAAGTCTGCAACAGCCGGCATTGATGTGGCTTTTGAACAGATAAACGGCGCCTTCCTCGAGATCTCTGAGGCCGGTAAGAGCGCTTCTTTGGCAAAAGACAATTCGGCAGCCGTTTCAGCTGCTGAGAAAAGCGGAAGTGGCTCTGCCTTTGGGAACGGCAATAAATCCGGCAACGCTGACGCCTACGCAGGCATACTCAGTACAGATGCGTTAAAAGAGCTTTCGAATTTGGGATATTTCTCCGGCAACATGATCGCAGGCTCCTTGTTCAAGACAGACGATGAGGATGACACCGGCAGCAGCTCAGTAGGTACAGGCGCTTTGAACAGCCTCACATCCGCGCTCACATCAGCGCAAGGACAGAACGCGGCTGCGATAAGCCCCTTTGAAGCCCAGTCCCTTGATCAGCTCAATGTAAATTCGCTGCTTGCAAACTCCCTAGGAGTCAGTACAACAGCATCCGATTCACTTACATCTGCCCTTAAGGCAGTTGCGAACAGCACATCGAATACAGATACAGCATCCGCTGCAAGCACAACTTCCGACCTGGATGCACCTTCAAGTAATGACCTCGCCAAGGCCCTTATCAAGGCCTATACCTCAGCCGCCAAGACTTCGGCTACGACCAGTGTTTTTGGAGATTTCAGTCTATGAACAAATTACTTCTGATATACGCTGCGGTTATCTTCATCGCCGGAGTCGTATTCTTCACTATAGGGCAACTGAATAAAGGCAAGGAAGGTCAGGATGCGGAAACGGCAGAGACCTATAAATGGATGAGGATCTTCGCCATCATTGCAGTTATTCTGGCAGCGGTCTGTCTGGTTGCGGCTGTGAATATTGGATAGATGCATATCTAAGTTCGAACATCAAATGAGCCCCCACCAATCGGTGAGGGCTCATTTCTTTTATTACGAAAACAAACTACAAATTAAAGGTCGAAGCTACCTGTTACGTCGTTATTTACAACGTAGTAAGCCTTACCTTCTTCAGGCTTAACGTAGATGTCAAGATTCTTGATATCCTTCTTGCCGTAAGCCTTCTTAGCTGCAGCAACAAGAACGTCATCGCTTACTGCCTTGTCGCCAAACTGAAGCTCAATCTTTGTGTTAACCTTTGCTGCCATTTTTAGTTCCTCCCTTTTCATAAATGAAATGTAAACTATTAGAGGTTATTATAATACGCTTTTTTGAATAGTTCAAATCATGTTGATACTTTAAAATTCAACCTGTTCTTTTAGATTTGACGCACGTCAAATAAAATAATATACTTATAATAGTAAAAAGAAAAGGATTTATACGTTATGAAAACAGCAATAATCAAGGAAAAACAGGATCTTACGTTCCTCAAATGGTCCCATGCCAGAACTTCAAGTGGAACAGCGGGTACATTGCTCAAATCCGAATCTGTACTTGATGGGAAAAAGATATATTATAAGCTTTCAAATTTCGATGCTGAAAACGGAGTAATAGGTCATGAGTGCGTAAATGAGATAATAGTAGACAGGCTTCTCACACTACTTGGCGTCCCTCATCTTAACTACCAACTGATAAACGCAGATATAGAAATCGAAGGCAGGATCTATAATACATATCTATGCGCGTCAGATGATTTTAAGGAACCCGGAGAGAATAAATGGGCATTAGATGACTATTATAATTTCAATGCAATCAAAGGCGAATCTCGCTATGACTTCTGCGTCAGGAGCGGATTTGGCGAATTTATCGATCAGATGATAGCTGTAGATTATATTATACTAAACAGGGACAGGCATGGTGCCAACATAGAACTCCTTCGCAATACTAAAAAGCATACTATAAGACTTGCGCCATTGTTTGATCATGGCCTGTCACTTCTATATCCGTGTACCACGGACAAGCTTGTCAATAAATATGATGTTATGGAGGATAAACCTTGCAATAACTTTATTGGAAGCCGATCATGCCTGGATAACCTTGGAATTATTAAGAACAAGGAGGTTGTATTCCCGGGACATCTTAAGAAATCTGATAAAGATGTTATATTCGATGGACTCGACGGAATAATATCTTCATCCCTGATTAAGAAAACATGGGAAATGATCTACAAGAGGTACTCGTTCTATGAAAATATTTGAAATCTATGATGACGATAATAACCGTTCAGTAGGCGTCCTTCTATACTATCTAAAAGAGAAATCTTTCATAGTTGAACTTGAAGATGATCTCGACGAGTGGACGGCACCACTGCTTTTTACAGCCTTTGTCAAAAAAGGTATTTTTACCATGCCGCGCGATGCAAGCTATTTGTGGGTTCGTGGAAGAGTGATTCCCAGTGGACGCCAGAATATCAAGAGCATATTGAGGACCCACAACCTCAGGGAATATGACGAAATGAAACTTTTAGAGCTTTCACGAGGCAGATGCTCGCAGGACAATATGTATATCCGTGAGATTATGAAGCTGCCTGAATATGTGCTTTTCAGGCAAAAGAGAAATCTGACAGATTGTACCGTGCTGGATGACAGGAACATCCTGTGCTTCTTTGCTGATGGGAAAACGCGCAAAATAGATATGACAAAAATTGACAATGATGATGTGACCGAGAAGGTGTGTAAGAATCCAAAGCTTATGAACACATGCATGGTAGGCGTGGGGGGGTATTATATCACCTTTAATGATTCGATTGATGTATCTGCTGCAACACTGTACCGCGCAGGCAAGGCTGTTCCGCTTAGTCTTGAGGACTTTATTACCTTTGCAGGTCTTAATATTATAGATACTCAGCAGTGCTGCAGGGAGCTTTCATGCACAAGGCAGAATCTTGCCTATATGACCGATCATGGTCTGTTTGAACCAATCAAGATGAACACCAGAGGCAATCTCTATCTTAAGAGTGACGTGCTTCGCAGCAGATGGTAATAACAATATGCATTGCCTAAGTGAGCGTAATCACCTGAGCTCCTCAGCAAGGGACTTGATGCCTTCATAGTCCTCAAATCTTTCGGCGGATTCAAATATCACAATGTCAGGGTCAAACTCTTCGATCCAGTGAACTGCATCGGGCGAGATATCACTCCAGATAAGCAAAGTTTCGCCAAAAGACTGTGCGATATCCTCGCGAACGTGATAGTTGATTATAAAACTATTGCATACAACAAGGGCTTTAGTGTCATTTCCGGCCTCAGGATTAATATAGTCGTAGGACTTACCATCAGGCACGGAAGGATATTTAATAACTGCTTCGCCTTCAAGATACTGTGCCTTTCTGGAGCTGGCCTTTAGAACAAAGTCCTCAGACATGTTGCTTCTTTTAACGCCGCCAAAATATTCCATTCCCTGATCTGTTATTGTTATGTCGAAATCATCCTCTGTAAGGCAGGGATATTCTGTGCCGGATTCATTTATAGTCCTGATGAGCTCTGTGTATCCGATAAAAGCCCCTCTTGGCGTCCAGTGGACAGGATCGCCGTATTTGCTGTATACCTCGTATTTATCCTTGTTTTCTGTGAAAGCTTCCTTGAGCCCTACCACTTTAACATCTGTATCTTCTGTTAAAGCATCTATCACCTGATCGGTCCTTGAAACATTTCCGTATTGCAAAACAGACTGCGGAAAATATTCAGGATATATTGATTCCTTGCCGTAGCACATCATGTAATAAAAATCGCAGTCTCTTTTCTGAAGGTAATCATCGATCGTATCAAAAGCTCCGGTTATTTCTAAGAGCTCTTTTTCATCTAACAGATTCTTGTGCTGGTAAAGCTCGACAACGCCGTCGACCCCGTTAAACTCTCCGTCGGGTCCCAATCTGTACTGCTCGCCTTTTTCCATTCTTTTAAAAACATGGTACTGCATCAGACCGTTCAGAGAGATAAGCTGATTTCTGAAGCCGGATCTGTCATTGAGATAGTTGTCCAGGCGGGTTGTGAATTCAAGATTGGGTTTACCGTTTATCCTCAGTGACGGGAAGGCGGCCAACGGCCTGTTTTCCTGCATGGTAACAGCATCCTTGTCCCTGTTTACAAAAAGCAGTGGCAATAAGAGAAGCAGTATATACATTGTTATAAATACTTTTTTCATAGTTATGTCCTTAATGACGTGAGTTTAGAATTGGAAATAAATAAAAGGATTATAAGTACCTGACATTATTCTCATAACAGATAACAGCAGCAGAGCAAATACCATTATGGTCTTCAGAGCGCTGTAAATCCCGCTTCCGGCCCTGGCCATGATGAATGTCCTGAGCTTACCAAACAGTCCCAGAATATCCATAACTGCTACGATGAACAGAGTAATGACCCATCTGTTTACATACCAGCCTACGGTGAATCCCGGCTGAGACGCCGTTCCTATCCCCACCATTGTTCCCAGATATTGCAGGGCAGCAGTCATATTGTCGGCTCTGAACAGAACCCATCCTGCATTTACCGCAAGAAGCGCATAGATATGGGATGATATGGTGATATTTTTACCTTTCAGATATCTTTCGATCAATATAAACAGTGCGTTATAGGCGCCCCAGAAAAAGAAATGCCATGAAGCCCCGTGCCACATACCTGTAAGCAAAAAGACGATAAGCAAATTCCTGTACAGATGCTTTTTGTTTCCGCCAAGGGGGATGTAGACATAGTCCCTGAACCACGAGGACAGGGAAATGTGCCAGCGCCTCCAGAATTCAGTAATGTTTTTGGAAATATACGGCCTGTCGAAATTCTCAAGGAAATGGAATCCGAGAGCTCTGCCGATGCCGATGGCCATATCACTGTATCCTGAGAAATCATAGAAGATCTGCAGTGAATACGCTATGCTTCCGACCCACGCAATGATGACTGTGTTATTCTCGACTCCTGCTTTCCAAATGTTGTCCGCAACTTCAGCAAACGTATTGGCGAGAATAGCTTTTTTGCCCAGACCGATGGTGAATCTGATGAGACCTGAGTATACTTCATCAGTACTTATCACTCTTGTATCAATTTCTCTTTCAATATCTTTGTATCTGACAATAGGTCCGGCTATGAGCTGTGGGAAAAGAACTATGTACAGCGCAACTTTAAGCGGATTTTTCTGAACACTGACCTGGCCCCTGAAGACATCGATAACATAGCTCATGCCCTGGAAAGTAAAGAAAGAAATCCCTATCGGCAAAATGATCTCTTTCCATGAAAAAGAAGTCCGCAGCAGACTGTTTATGCTGTCTACAGCAAAATTGAAATACTTAAAATAAAACAACAATCCAAGATTGCTGCAAACTGATAAAGCCAGAAGAGCTCTTTTGAAATTGCCTGAAGACTTGTCTATGAACAGTGCAAAAGAATAGTTCAGCAGTATGCTGACTAATATGATCCATATATACTGTGGCTGAGACCATCCGAAAAAGATGAGACTCACAAAAAGAAGCCAGATATTGGTATATTTGTTTTCCCTTAAGATAAAACTGACAATTAAGACAATCGGCAAAAAAAGGAATAAAAATGTAGCCGAACTAAAAACCATAACCCTCAATCCCCACAAAATAAGAAAGTCTGAATAAAGTCCGATGAATCTGAACGGCATAATTATAGCATGGTTACACTTTGCTATCCATATCATAAGCTTTCTTTATCCGGTTATCGTTTCCGTTTTCATAATATGTGCTACAGATTTCACATGAATAGTGCTAAGATATATCATAGCTGGATTATTGTCCAAGAAAGAAGGTTAATCAAATGGAAAAACTTGCGATACATGGGGGAACACCCGTCAGATCGAAAAAGATATTTTACGGCCGTCAGTGGATCGGCGAAGATGATATTCAGGCAGTTGCCGGAACACTGAGAGGAGATTACATCACCTGCGGACCGTCAGTTACAGCGCTGGAGCAGAAACTCTGCGAGGTAACGGGAGCCAAATACGCAGTGTCAGTATGCAATGGAACGGCTGCTCTTCATTGTGCAGCAATAGCAGCAGGCCTTGGCCCAGGGGATGAGGTCATCACAACACCCCTTACCTTTGCCGCATCTGCTAACTGTGCAGTTTACGTAGGCGCCAAGCCCGTATTTGCTGACGTTAATCCGGAGACCTACAACATAGATCCCGATTCGATTGAAGCTCATATCACAGAGCGCACCAAGGCCATTGTAGCAGTGGACTTCACAGGTCAGGCAGTTGAGCACGACAGGATCCGTGAGATCTGCGACAGGCACGGTCTTACCCTTATAATCGACGCTGCCCATGCCATCGGCACCAAATATAACGGCAAGCCCGAGGGCACTCTTGGCGACATGACCTGCTTTAGCTTCCATCCGGTCAAGACCATCACTTCCGGAGAGGGCGGAGCCATCACGACCAACGACCCCGAGCTTTACAAGAAGCTTCACCTTGCAAGCCAGCACGGCATCGTACACGATCAGGCTGACTTCGTGGATAAAGATCCTGAAGGCCCATGGGTTTACGAGATGCAGACCCTCGGCTTTAACTACCGTATGACTGATTTCCAGGCAGCGCTCCTTACAAGCCAGCTTCATAAGCTTAAGGAGTTCTCCGACAGGAGAAAGGCCATCGTGAACCGCTACAACGAAGCCTTTGCCGACGTTCCGGAGCTCTTTATACAAAAAGAGATCCCGCAGTCCGACACTACAAGGCACCTTTATATCATTCAGCTGCAGCTCGATAAGCTCACCTGCACACGCCGCGAGTTCTTCGATGCCATGGCAGC
>CAMORK010000055.1 GCA_946623755.1 uncultured Butyrivibrio sp.
ATATGATTTATTGTAGCTCGTTAAAACAATAAAGTGATTACGAAATAGAGTTTACACTCATTAATACGCATTGTCAACGCATTTAACAAGAAATAATGACTTTTAATCCTTGCTACAAGCGGCATAAAAGGAAACCAGTGTGAGCGAAAACAGAACTCCCGCGATAATGTCGGTAAGCCAGTGCACTCCGGCCAGTAATCTTGCACACACTCCGATCACCATAAGCGCAACTGCAGCTATTCTCAGCGCTTTAGCATAAGTTTTATTCTTAAGAAGCCTTTTCCAGGCAATCATAGCACTGCCAAACACACTGCAGATAACCAGTGTGTGACTCGATGGGAATGAGGTTTCAAGCTCAGTCTCACCCGGCTGCAAAAGCGGTCTGTAATTTATCGGGATCTTATCAAAAACAACATAAATAATTGCAACTACCAGGTAGAGAATTCCAAGACCCAGAATTGTCTTGCCCACTTTGGCTATACTCTTTGTTTTTACCAGCACAAGCAGTCCAATAAACGCAAAGCTTGCCACAACCAAAAACGCCAGAACCATCACAAGATCTGAAACCTTATCAAATAGTCCGTTGTAGCCAAGCACTCCGGACACAGCTCCGTTGAGAGAAGAAAATCCTACGGAAGTACCCTCAAGTCCTATAGCTTCTCTATCCACAAAATAAGTAAGAACAGAAAAGATCACAGTCACCAACAAAAGACACAGTGGCTTTATAAGTGAGTTTTTATCTATCTTCAATCAAAACATCTCCTTTCGGATTATTTGCCGTACTCCTCAGACACGAATTTCTTTAAAGCTGTCATCGCTCTCTCAACCTTCTCGGTATCGATGCAGTAAGCCATTCTAAAGAATCCCGGAGCTCCGAAGCCGTCAGCAGGAACAAATACCAGATCATACTTAAGAGCTTTTTTGCAGAAGGCAACAGAGTCTTCCTCCAGCGCCTTGGGCATTATATAGAAAGTTCCGCCTGGCTTAACAACAGTAAAGCCAAGTTCAACCAAAGTATCATAAATGATATTCATATTGGTCTCATATACCGAGAGATCCGCTGTCAGCGAGCACACTTTAGCCACTGCCTGCTGAATGATTGAAGGCGGACAGTTATGTCCCGTGCCTCTTGAAATCTGACCGCACATAGGAACAATGACATCTGCTCCCTCACATGCAGGGTTGACTGCCACATATCCGATTCGCTCTCCGGGAAGAGAAAGTGACTTGGAGAAAGAGTAGCAGCTCAAAGTGTGGTCATAGAATTTAGACACATAAGGTGAATCCGCACCCTTAAACACGATCTCCCTGTATGGCTCGTCTGAGAGAAGGAATATTGTATGTCCGTACTCTTTTGACTTCTCCTTAAGAATATCAGCCAGTCTCTGAAGTGTAGCAGTTGAATAAGCAATACCCGAAGGATTATTGGGTGTGTTAACAAGAACTGCAGCCACATTCTCATTTATCATCTCAAGGAACTTATCAAAGTTTATCTGAAAAGAGCTTGTGTCAGCCGGAACAACACTGAGCTTACATCCGGCTCCGGTGATATATGGTCCGTACTCAGGGAAGTATGGTGCAAACACTATCATCTCATCCCCCGGCTTGGTCACTGCTCTTACTGCATGAGCAACAGCACCGGCAGCTCCCGTTGTAGGGAAGATGTGCTCAGGTCCATAGTTCATCCCAAATCTCTCGTTCAGTGATTTTGCAATTTCTTCTTTATATAGAGGGTTTCCAAGGCTGGGAGTATATCCGTGAAGTGTCATAGTGTCCTCTTCCTGAAGAAGCCTTATCATCTCATCGGTAAACTCCTTCGGAACCTCAACACTTGGATTTCCCAGACTAAAGTCAAAGACATTCTCGTATCCAATCTCTTTTCCCCTGGCAGTTGCATATTCAGAGAGCTCTCTTATTACAGACTTCGCTCCCAGCATGCTCTTATACTGTTCGTTTATCATAGCCGTTCCTCCTGAATATATATATGGCTGTTCGTATAACTATGCCATGATATTTGTATGATTATAGCATAATATCTGTTTGATTATATCATATTGTTTAACAGTTTACATCATTAAAGCGTCAGTGCAATTCCTCAAGTTTCTCCACAAGCTTTTCCGCATCCTCGAGAAGCTGCTTCTCTGCCTTGGTGGGACTTAAATCCTTCTTGTACTTGTAGACGAACACCGGAATGCCTGTACTGTGGAAGGCCATGTTTCCTTTGTAGGAGGCGATAAATCCCGGAATCTTGCCGGGATCGATCTTGGCACTTGGGCTGATCTTGATCTCGATAGTTCCATTGCCGCCCTTAATCTCAATGATATACAGGGCATGTGCCCTTGCTCGCAAAAGAGATATGCGAAGAAGGTTTATCGCGGTCTCCGGAACTTCGCCGAATCTGTCGATGAGCTCGTCCTTCATCTCATCGCACTCCGCCTGATTCTCGATGCTTGCAATTCTCTTGTATATCTCAAGCTTCTGATCCTCATTGAGGATGTAGTTATCAGGAATAAATGCACTTACATCAAGATCAATACTGGTTCCGGGCATATCGGAAACAGTGCCGTCATCTTCACCCTTTCTGACTTTGACAGCTTCTCCAAGCATCTTGCAGTAGAGGTCATATCCGACTGCTGCCATGTGTCCGCTCTGCTTTTTGCCCAGGAGATTTCCTGCTCCTCTGATCTCAAGATCCCTCATTGCAATCTTGAAGCCGCTACCAAGATCTGTGAATTCCTTGATGGCTGCAAGTCTCTTTTCAGCAATCTCCTTGAGCATCTTGTCTCTCTTATACATAAGGAAGGCGTACGCTGTCTTGTTTGATCTTCCCACACGTCCCCTTAACTGATAGAGCTGAGATAGTCCCATCTTGTCCGAGTCGTGAATGATCATGGTGTTGACGTTGGGGATATCAAGTCCTGTCTCAATGATGGTGGTTGATACCAGCACATCTATGGTTCCGTCGATGAAATCGTACATGATACGCTCAAGCTCCGATTCCTTCATCTGGCCATGGGCAAATGCGACATTTGCTTCAGGAACAAGCTTCTGGATCCTGGCGGCCGTATCGGCTATTGTATTTACTCTATTGTATACGTAGTAAACCTGACCCTTCCTTGAGAGCTCTCTGACAATAGCTTCCCTCACAAGTTCGTCATTGTACTCCATGACATAGGTCTGGATAGGAAGTCTGTCGTTGGGTGCTTCTTCAAGAACACTCATATCCCTTATGCCGACAAGAGACATATGAAGAGTCCTGGGAATAGGAGTAGCAGTCAGGGTCAGAACATCCACGTTTTCTTTCATGGTCTTGATCTTTTCCTTGTGGGTTACACCAAAGCGTTGTTCCTCATCCACAATAAGAAGTCCAAGATCCTTGTATTCAATGTCCTTGGACAGGAGCCTGTGAGTTCCGATGACAACATCGACAAGGCCCTTCTTCAGGTCTGTCACTGTCTTCTTTTGCTCCGCAGCGGTCCTGAATCTGGACATGAGATCAACCCTCACCGGGAATGAACGCATTCTCTCAGAGAAGGTGTTGTAATGCTGCTGGGCAAGGATTGTGGTAGGTACCAAAACCGCCACCTGCTTGCCGTCCTGTATTGCCTTGAAAGCCGCACGGATAGCCACCTCTGTTTTGCCAAAGCCAACGTCTCCGCATATTAGTCTGTCCATTATGCGGCTTGATTCCATGTCTTTCTTGGTATCTTCGATGGCAGTGAGCTGATCCTCCGTCTCCTGATAAGGAAAGGCATCCTCAAACTCCTGCTGCCACACTGTGTCTTTTCCGAACTCGTAACCGATGGCCTGCTGCCTCTTGGCATAGAGTTCCACCAGATCCTGCGCCACTTCTTCAACCGCGGCTCTGACCTTGCTCTTGGTGTGGCTCCAGTCTCCGCTTCCAAGCTTATTGAGCTTGGGCTTGTGGGCAGTCTCGTCATCACCACCGGAAGCGTACTTCTGGATGACAGAAAGTCCAGTCGCCAGAACATAGAGATTTCCGCCGCCACCATATTCTATCTTGATATAGTCCTTGACCACATGGTCTGTCTCAATCTTCTCGATACCTCGGTATATACCAAGACCGTGGTCCTCATGAACTACGTAGTCACCGATCTTAAGGTCGGCGAAGTCAGAAATCTTCTCGCCGCTGTACTGGCTCTTTTTCTTTTTCTTCTTCCTGGTGTGCTCGGTGAAAATATCACTCTCAGCAATAACGGCAAACTTGATGTCCGGGTATTCAAAGCCCTTCATTATCCTGCCGTAGTAGGTCATGATCTCGCCCGGCTGCAGAACCCTTCCCGGGTCCTCGCTGTAAAACGCACTTACAAGGTTGTCCCGAAGATCCTCAACTATACGCTTTGCTCTTGTCCTTGAACCGGAGAGGATAAGAACCTTGTAACCTCTCTTTGAATAGCTCTTTAAATCGCTGACAAGCGAATCAAAGCTGTTGTTGTAAGCAGCTATACTTCTTGCCTTAATGTCCCAGCTCTTTTCCGGGGAAAAGAGATTCAGAGCCCCGGGCATTGCAAGAGAAGATACCAAAACTCTCCTGCCGTTACCCATTCTTGCTATGCAGTTGTCTATGGAATAAAGAATGTCCATCTGTCCCGGAAGTACGTAGCCCTTTTCTGCCCTGTGGGTCATACTCTCACGGAACTCTGTTTCCACAGCCCTTGCGTGTTCCTGCACGCGCTGCGGCTCGTCGATAAAGATACAGCTCTTGCCCTTGGGGAACATCTCCTGGATGGTGACCGTATCTTCATAGAAATATTTAATGTAGCTCTCGAGATTGACAGCTGCACGGAACTCAAAGAGTTCTTCCTTAAGTTCTTCTGTCTGTTTCTTGAGCTGATGTGCTTCTGCTGTTTTAAACTCATCCCTTAGAGTCTTTACCGCTTTATCGGTATCCTCCTGGATCCTGGCAAAGCCCTTCTCCAGCTCCTCATCCTCGAGAATGATCTCAGAAGCCGGATAAATATCCACACTCTCAAGCTTCTCAAGTGATCTCTGTGAGAGAATATCAAAGCTTCTGATGGAGTCTATCTCATCACCCCAGAGCTCAATTCTGAATGGATTCTCCTCAGTAAGATCAAAGACATCTACAATGTCTCCGCGGATTGAAAACTCACCCGGAGCTTCAACCTGATAATTCCTGGTATAGCCCATGGTGACAAGCCTTTTGCCCATCTCCACAACATCAATAGCGCTGTGTCTGTCCAAAGACAGAATGTGATCGCGAATGACTTCCGGTTTGATCTGAGGAGTCATGAGGGCAGCAAAAGTAGTGACCACCGTCACGGGCCTTCCCTCAATGAGTCTTCTCATACAGCGTATTCTCTGCCTTGCGATCTCATTGCTGTGAACATCAGCCTGATAAAAGATAAGATCCTTGGCGGGATACACCGTGACATTTCTGTCGTAAAACTTGTAGTCCTCATAGATCTCTTTTGCCCGAAGATCCGAGTAGGTCACAATTATCCTGTACTTGAAATCAGCTCCAAGTCCGTCGATGATGTGGAGCTTTTGCGAGTCAACGCAGCCCGTCACCTCAGCACAGGCAAAGGGCTTTTCAAGATACTCGTTTATTTCATTAAATTCCTTCAGCTCCGAAAGGGGCGTCGTGATTGCTCTCATTTAACTTTCCCGTTGAATTTGTTCATAGCGCTGTCAGTGCCTTCTTCCATGATGCAGGTGACAGCATCGGCTGCTCTTTCAATACTTTCCTTTATAAGAGCAGCATCTTCGCCCTCAAAGTGTCCAAGGACCCAGTCCACCATATCCCACTGTTTGGGCTTCTTGCCAACTCCTACGCGGACTCTTGAAAATTCGTCATGGCCAAGCTGTGCAATGATGTTCTTAAGTCCGTTGTGACCTCCTGCACTTCCCTTGGGGCGAACGCGAAGGTTACCCACATCAAGTTCCACATCGTCGGATATAACAATAAGGTTTGTTTTTGAATCAATTTTGAAATAGTTACATATCGGGGCCACAGCCTCTCCGCTGAGATTCATATAGGTAAGGGGTTTGACCAGAATAACTCTCTCATTCCCAATTCTGCCCTTGCCGTATGCAGCTTTGAACTTGGTCTCCGTAAGTCCGATATTATATTTATCGGAAAGGTAATCAATGGTATCAAATCCAACATTATGCCTGGTTCCGAAATATTTTTTCTCCGGGTTTCCGAGTCCCACTATCACGAACACTTTACCGTCTTCCTCTCTATTCTTCCTTGAAAATATTGCTTTTAAAAAATCAAACATCCCATCCCCCAGCATAAATCAGGGGACCTAGTACCCTAAGTCCCCTGTTATTATACATATGATTATTCACTTTGTCCTAATGTCTGTCAACCCTCTACAGGTGCTTCCTCGCCCTCAGGCTCTTCTAAGGATGCCTTGTCGTAAGCTTCAAGGATCTGTGTCTGAAGAACTCCTCTCATATCTGAGTTGATGGGGTGCGCGATGTCGCGATATTCACCGTCTGCAGACTTCTTGCTGGGCATAGCGATGAAAAGACCTCTCTCACCCTCGATGACCTTGATGTCATGAACAACGAACTCATTGTCAAAAGTAACAGAAACTACTGCGCGCATCTTGCCCTGCTTGGTAACTTTCCTAACACGAATATCTGTAATCTTCATATTGTAACCCCCTCTTGATTACAACCTGGTCAACGATACCTTAGATGACGTACCTTTCGTTATTCTCTACAACTACCTTTATTCCGTTTTCTTCTTTATAATATGAGTTTGCCTGTATAGTGCCGTGGCTCTCTACAATACAGTTCTCAATATGTGAATTGTCTCCGATGTAAACATCATTCAGGATGATCGAATTCTTGATATAGCAGTTGTTGCCGATGAACGCTCCCTTGAAGATTACTGAATCCTCGATGGTTCCGTTTATGATACAACCGCTGGAGATAAGTCCGTTCTTGACGCTTACTCCCACGTTATATTTAGCCGGAGGAAGGTCGGAAACCTTGGTGTAGATACCCGGATACTCGCGGAAGAAGTACTGACGGATCTCAGGCTTTAAGAAGTCCATGTTGGTCCTGTAGTAATCCTCTACTGATGCGATATTGCTCCAGTATTCCTTGATCTTGTATCCGTATATTCTCTTCATGTCCTTGTATCTTACAAGGATATCTCTTACAAAGTCGTATCTCTCTTCCTCTTCTGCTCTCTCAATGAGCTCGATGAGCTGTCTTCTTCTGATAACGTAGATACCGCAGGAGATTGTGTTGGATCTTGATACAACCGGCTTCTCCTCGAATTCTTCGATACGGCTCTCCTCATTCATGCGAACCGTTCCGAATCTCTCGGTGTCAATTGTTGCCGGCATATCCTTGCAAACAACCGTGATGTCGGCCTGCTTCTGAATGTGGTACTCAAGAAGTTTGCCATAATCCATCTTGTATACGCAGTCTCCTGAAGTGATCACCACATACGGCTCATGACAGCTTCTAAGGAAATCAAGATTCTGTGCAATGGCATCTGCTGTACCTCTGTACCAGAGATTACCTGATGCCTTAACTGCGGGAGTAAATACATATAAGCCTCCCTGTTTACGTCCGAAGTCCCACCACTTTGAAGAACTTAAGTGTGTGTTAAGACTTCCTGCATTATACTGTGTAAATACGGCTACTGTCTGAATATGAGAGTTAGTCATGTTGCTCAGTGCAAAGTCGATACTTCTGTAAAAACCGGCTACCGGCATTGCGCAAACCGCTCTTCTCTTGGACAGTTCCTGCATCCTGCTACTGCTGCCGCCTGCTAAAATAATACCAATCGCCCTCATACTCAATCACCTGCCTTATCTAATGTTCTTCCGCTGTCCAGGACTCCGTCCACGTAGTCGTCAGCAGTTGTAACTCCGGAGATCATGGTGTTCTTACCCACCTTTACACCATCCGGTATAACTGATCTCTCGCCGATAGTGCAGAGACCTTCGCAATAAATTGCGGGCTTGGTCTCATTTTCTTTTTCCTCAAAGGTTCCGAGCATTACGCCGTTTCCGATCTGTGCTCTCTCTGCAATGATTGCCTTTTCAATGTTACAGTTATCACCGATCTGCGTCTCATTCATAATGATGGAATGGCTGATAACCGTGCCCTTTCCGATCTTGACGCCGGGTCCGATAACTGAATTGTATACCTTTCCTTCTATGTCGCAGCCCTCACCGACAATGCTTCTCTCAATGGCACTCTCGGGTCCTAAGTACTGCGGCGGCTGTACTCCGCTTGCTGTATAGATCTTCCAATACTCTTCGTAAAGGTTGAACTCAGGAACAATATCAATGAGCTCCATATTGGCTTCCCAGTAAGATGTAAGAGTTCCTACATCCTTCCAATAGCCATCAAACTCATATGCGAAAAGAGACTGTCCCTGATCCTTGCAGTAAGGAATGATATGCTTACCAAAGTCCAGTCCTGCCTGATCTTTATTCTTAATAAGCGCTTCCTTAAGAGACTTCCATGAGAAGATGTAGATTCCCATAGAAGCAAGGTTGCTGCGTGGATGCTCGGGTTTCTCCTCAAAATCCACGATGCGCTTGTCCTCATCTGTTATCATGATTCCGAATCTGCTGGCCTCTTCCATAGGAACAGGCATAACAGCAATGGTAACATCAGCGCCGCTTGACTTATGGAAATCAAGCATTGTCTCATAATCCATCTTATAAATATGGTCACCGGAAAGAATCAGGACATAGTCAGGATTGTAGTTCTCCATGTATTCCATGTTCTGATAGATTGCGTTAGCAGTACCGGTATACCACTCGCTGTTAGCGCTCTTCTCATACGGAGGAAGAACTGTAACTCCACCGAAGTTACGGTCCAGATCCCACGGTATTCCAATTCCAATATGGGAATTAAGTCTGAGCGGACGATACTGTGTCAGAACTCCGACAGTGTCCACTCCTGAATTGATGCAGTTACTAAGCGGAAAATCAATAATTCTATATTTTCCCCCAAAAGAAACTGCAGGCTTTGCCATTTTTGATGTCAGAACGCCCAGTCTGCTTCCTTGTCCACCTGCTAAAAGCATGGCAATCATTTCTTTTTTTATCATGCTCCACCTCGTTGCAAAAAATCTTTTTAAAACATAAAAATTGCCTTCTTTTCTAACTCCAAGTATATCACATAGACTGTAGCAAAAAAACATGAAATAGACTAAATATGATATATAATTAACGTAAACGTTTTCGTATTTTCTGTTTTTTGACTTTGGTATAATAAGTGCTAGAATAAAGTAGTTTCTTATTTAAAAAGACGAGGCATAACAATGTATAAAATTGATTTTAAAAATCCCGAACATATCTATTTCATCGGAATCGGAGGCATCTCCATGAGCGGACTTGCACAGATCCTGGTGGAAGAAGGTTTTAAGATTTCAGGCTCGGATTCCAAAGAGTCCGCCATGACAAGAGCTCTCGAAGACAAGGGCATCAAGATCTTTTACGGTCAGAAGGCTGAGAACATCTCATCTATGGGCAACATAAATGCTGTTGTTTACACTGCAGCCGTTCATCCCGACAACCCTGAGTTTGTTGCAGCCAAGGCCGCCGGAATACCGATGCTGACAAGAGCTGAGCTTCTTGGGCAGATCATGAAGGAGTATGAACTTCCCGTGGCAGTCAGCGGAACTCACGGCAAGACAACCACAACTTCAATGCTCTCCAAGATACTTCTTGAAGCCAATACAGATCCGACATTATCTATCGGTGGCATATTCAGTGATATCGGAGGAAACATCCGCGTCGGAAAGTCAGAGTACTTCGTGACTGAGGCCTGTGAATACACAAACAGCTTCCTTAGTTTCTTCCCTAAGATAAGCATTATCTCAAATATCGATGCCGACCATTTGGATTTCTTCAAAGATCTTGATGACATCAGACATTCTTTCAGGAAATTTGCCGAGCTCCTTCCGGATGACGGAAGCCTGGTTATCAACGGAGATATCGACAATGTAGATGAGATCACCAATGGTCTTAAATGCAGCATTATAACCTATGGTTCATCAGATGCCTTTGATTACTACCCTACAGATATTACCTATGATGATCACGGTAATCCATCCTTTACAGCTCATCTTCCTGAGGGAAAAGAGCTTGAGATTGCCCTTTCTGTTCCTGGTATCCACAATGTATACAACGCACTTTCAGCAATTGCCGTTGCCAAAATACTTAATATAGAAGATGCACAAATTGTTTCCGCACTTGATGCATTTCACGGAACAGGCAGACGATTTGAATATAAGGGAGAGATCGGCGGCGTTACCATCATCGATGACTACGCTCACCATCCCACAGAGATAAAGGCAACACTGACAGCAGCTCAGAATTATCCTCACAGCAAGATCTGGTGCGTATTCCAGCCACACACTTACACCAGGACCAAGGCTCTTATGAACGAGTTTGCCGAGGCTCTTTCACTGGCCGATCACGTTATTCTTGCCGACATCTACGCAGCAAGAGAAAAAGACACATTGGGAATAAGCTCACGTACACTGAGGGATAAGATTGTTGCTCTCGGACATGAATGCAATTATTTCCCGACCACAGAAAACTTTAATGAGATTGAAAAATTTCTTTTGCAAAATTGCACTAAAGGAGATTTGTTGATAACCATGGGAGCGGGAGATGTTGTAAAAATCGGCGATGAGCTCCTTGGTAAATAAAACTTATCCACATTTCCCCCTGAATCTTTTCTTTATGTAAACCATTTTCGGTGGATAAAGGTCCGGCTTCGAAACCCCATGCCGGACCTTTTTTAATTCGATTTGCATTAAATAATCCACGTTATCCACATTGTCCACAAAACTTCTTCAATTCCGAAACCCTTGATATTTACTGGATTTCTTCGTCACTTTTTCCATATCATTTTAAAAATCCCCATGCTATAATCTGAATTGTTCCGAAGAACCAGACAATTCTTTTTCGGATATTTTATGAAGTAGGTGATGAAAGTTTATGATGGGGCGTGTGACGATTAGTTCTAATTGTGGGGAGGATTCTACTTATGTTTCCAACATCTTTATTGACGAATACATGCAGGACGCAAATGATGCGCAGATTAAGATCTACCTCTTTTTATTGCGTATGATGAGTGCGAATTTACCTACCAGTGTTGAAGCTCTGGCAGATAAATTCAACCACACGGAATCAGATGTGATCCGTGCTCTTAAATACTGGGAGAAAAAAAGACTTATAAGTCTTGAGTACGACAGCTCCCAAAATCTTACCGGAATACACATGGAAGATATTGTAGCTCAGCAGCACAGACGCTACGGCAGACGGAAGGATGACTCAGTAGCATCACAGCCAAGACCTGTACTGGCACCTGTTTTCCAGGAACAGCCAATTCAGCCTGCAGTGCAGCCCAAAGCTCCTGTCGAGCCTTCAACAGATGTATCAAATCTTCTGTTTATTGCAGAACAGTATTTCGGCAGAACACTGACAAGTACAGAGATGCAGACCATCTGCTACATTCATGATGAGCTCGCATTCTCCGATGACCTTTTGGACTATCTGATGCAGTACTGCGTCGATAATCATAAAAAAGATTTCAGGTACATGGAAAAGGTGGCCATTAACTGGAATCAGCAAGGCATCAAAACGCCAAAACAGGCTCGCGCGGAAATCTACAAACATGACAGCGATTTCATCGCTATCATGAAGGCACTCGGTATGGAAAACTCACCCACTGAGAAGGAGATAAACTTCATTCTCAAGTGGCGTGGGGAGTTGGGATTTTCGATGGATATTATTCTGGAAGCCTGCGACCGAACTGTTATGGCGACACAAAAGGGGCGCCTCAAATACTGCGACGCCATATTGCGCAGCTGGCATGAGAAAAAAGTTAAAACAAGGGAGGACATTGCCAAGCTGGATGCCAACTTTACCGCTGATCTCGCCAAAAAGAGATCCAAGGCTTCCGTATCGTCCATCGATACCAAACTTCGTCTAAGCGAATCATCTATTCGCTCGGGCGTATCCCAGAATCGCTTTAATCAGTTCCAGCAGAATACATATGATTTTGTTGAACTCGAGAAAAAGCTTCTGGACAACTAAAGCTCCGGCTGATTGGGGAATCTGGTCGGAAGCAAATTCATAAGCTCGGCCCTGTACCTTGGCCCGGCGGTGGCACCTCGCCTTCCCCGGAGCACGTACAGGGCCATACTTATGT
>CAMORK010000056.1 GCA_946623755.1 uncultured Butyrivibrio sp.
TACACGATAACCTTCAGGATAACGAAGGATACGAAGTATGGCATGAACATCAGGGTCTGCGAAGTCTTTTTAAACCACTTCACCGTTACTCTGCTGACCAGAATGGCAAATATGATCTGGAGAATATTGCCGATACCGATGAATACAACGTTGTAAAGTACTGTATTCTTGGTAAGTCTGAACAGGTCAGCTTTGATCAGGAACTCGAAGTTCTTAAATCCAGTAAAAGGAGAAGACCAGAGTCCGTCTCTGAAGTTGAAGGATGTGAATGCGAAGTACACACCCAGCATTGGCAGGTAGTTGTTGATCATGAAGTACACGAAGGTAGGTATCAGCATGACAAACAGTACCCAGTTTCTTTTTAGTTCAACCCAAAGACCGTGTTCTCTATATTTCTCCCTCTCTTTTTTCTCCAGTATCTTGATGTAGATGTAGGACAAAAGAGATACAACCAGTGATATGATCACCGCCGCACCCGGAACAAATCCGGTGGTCTTAAAGTGTCTGTTTGAAAAGATGATAAAAATAATTGTTGCCAGTGCAGTCAGAAACTGAAAAAGGAATGCACATTTACCTGCTGCAAGAAGTCCAAGTTCTCCTTTTCCCTTCTTAAGTCCGAAAACTGTGCGGATGATAAATGCTGCATTGAAGTAAACAGCTGCTGCTGCGAGTATTAACAGGACCATTGCGAACAGTCCCAAAACTCCCTGATTTGCATACTGGACAAAGGAGAGCAGATTGTACAGGTTATAGCCTGTAAGCAAATCTGCTGCCATGTCCTTGGTAACACCTATTCTTGAGAACAGGTCAACCAGGTTCACGACCCTTATCCAGTTGAAAAATGGGAGTAACAGGATCAGACATACTGCGCTGATCCCGCAAATCCATTTTTTCCTCATAAAACCTCCCAAAAGCGCTTGAAGTCGTAATAAAAACGTTTTTATTTATTTGATATCCGTAGTCTAGCATTTTGCAGCTATGTTGACAATATACTTGGCGTATTTTTGTATAATTGCGACAATTGGAGCAGCAAAAATTCTACCGTTTCCACAAAAACGTTTTTATTCATATGCAAATAAAAAGCTCAAGGAACTTTAATGTTCCATGAGCTTTAATAAATCTTGGGTATTCTGCGAAGCATCACCTCTGTATACTGTGGATCCCGCAACGATAACATTGGCTCCGGCAGCGATAACACTCTGAATATTCTCTTTGGTGATACCGCCGTCCACCTGGACATCAGTTGCAAGTCCTCTTTCTGTGAGTATCGCTCTTACAGCTTTTATTCTCTCATAGCTGGCTTCAATAAAGGGCTGTCCTCCGAATCCCGGTTCAACCGTCATGACAAGTATCATGTCAACTTTGTCCAGATACGGAATAAGCTCCTCAACTGCTGTTCCGGGTTTGATTGAAATTCCGGCCTTTTTGCCAAAAGAATGTATCTCATCAATTACAGCCTGAACATCAGGTGCAGCCTCAAGATGGAACGTGATTATATCTGCTCCTATCTCTGCAAACTCTTTTATGTATCTGATGGGATCCACAATCATGAGATGCACGTCAAACACCTTGTCTGTCGCACTTCTTATGCTCTTTATCAGTGGCATTCCAAAGGAAATGGATGGCACAAAACTGCCATCCATAACATCAATGTGAATATACTGAGCCCCAGCCTTATCCACATCGATAATCTGTTGACCCAGATTTTTAAAATCTGCTGCTAAAATAGAAGGACTTAAAATGTTCATCAACCAAGAAATTCCTTTACCTGTTCATAAACACCTTCGCCATCAAGTTTGTACTTCTTAACAAGATCTGCTGCAGATCCGGACTCACCGTACTTATCCTGCATACCGATCTTCTTAACAACAGTAGGGCACTCCTCAGAAAGAACATCACAAACTGCGCTTCCAAGGCCACCTATAACAGAATGCTCCTCAACAGTAACTACTTTGCCTGTCTTCTTCGCAGTAGCTACAACAAGCTCTCTGTCGATAGGCTTGATGGTGCAGATGTTAACTACTTCTGCACTGATTCCGTCAGCTGCAAGCTTTTCAGCTGCCTCAAGTGCAGATCCAACTCCGATACCAGTAGCAATTATACTTACATCTGTGCCTTCGCGCAATACTGTTCCCTTGCCAAGTTCGAATTTGTAATCCGGTCTGTCGTTAACAACAGGGCATGCAGCACGGCCGAATCTGATATAAACAGGGCCCTCGTGCTCGGCTGCTGCTCTTACGCAAGCTCTTGCCTCGATATCATCTGCAGGGCACATAACAACCATTCCGGGGATTGTTCTCATAAGAGCAAGATCCTCGTTGCACTGATGGCTGGCTCCGTCCTCACCTACCGTGATTCCGGCATGTGTTCCACCAATCTTAACATTGAGATGTGGATATCCGATTGAGTTACGAACCTGCTCAAAAGCACGTCCTGTAGCAAACATAGCAAATGTACTTACAAAAGGAATCTTGCCTGTTGTTGCAAGTCCTGCTGCAATTCCCATCATGTTGCACTCTGCGATACCGCAGTCGATGTGACGATCAGGGAACTCCTTCTTGAACCATCCGGTTCTTGTTGCTGCTGCAAGGTCTGCGTCAAGTACTACTACCTTGTCATTAACCTTTGCAAGCTCTATAAGTTCTTTTCCATAGCTGTCTCTTGTAGCTATCTTCTTAACTTCACTCATGCTTCAACCTCCTTCTCAACCTTCGAGCTCTTTGCCGATCTTCTCAAGATCCGCCATAGCAATAGCGTACTCTTCATCATTAGGTGCTACGCCGTGCCATGAAACCTGACCTTCCATGAAGGAAACGCCCTTACCCTTAAGGCTGTGAGCAATGATGGCTGTAGGCTGACCCTTAGTCTCTCTGGCCTCCTTGAAGGCTGCTCTTATTGCATCAAAATCATGTGCATCTATATTGATTACATGGAAGTTGAACGCCTCAAACTTCTTATCAATAGGATATGGTGAACATACCTGATCAATAGGTCCGTCAATCTGAAGTCCGTTGTTATCAACGATGACCACCAGGTTGTCCAGCTTGCGGAATCCTGCAAACATAGCTGCTTCCCAAACCTGTCCTTCTTCGATCTCACCGTCTCCCAAAAGGGTGTAAGTTCTGAAAGACTTGTTATCAAGCTTGGCTGAAAGAGCCATACCACAAGCAACTGAGATTCCCTGACCGAGAGATCCGCTGCTCATGTCAAGTCCGGGAAGGTACTGCATACTGGGATGTCCCTGAAGTCTTGAACCGAGCTTACGAAGAGTTGTGAGCTCCTCAACAGGGAAATATCCACGCTGAGCCATTACTGAGTAAAGGCCGGGTGCTGTGTGACCCTTTGAAAGAACGAAACGATCACGATCAGGGTTCTTTGGATCCTTGGGATCGATATTCATCTCCTCAAAATACAGATATGTGAAGATATCTGCTGCTGACAGTGATCCGCCCGGATGTCCTGCCTTAGCTGCGTGAACCGCTGTAACAATGCCCTTGCGGACTTCGTTTGCAATTTTCTGCAATTCTTTGTTCTCCATAATTCCTCCTAAAACTTTAAATTTAATAAATAAGGTAGTTCTGCTCTCGCTTCGCTCGCCAGAACAAAGTAGTACACCAGACTCGAAAATACCTCGTCAGGTGATTACTTTTGACCGTAATAAGCATTTGCTCCGTGCTTACGATAGTAATGTTTGTCCTGAAGCTCCTGTGGAGCAGGTTTAACCTCAGGATTTATCATTTCACAGAAAAGTGCCATCTTGGCAACTTCCTCTGTAACCACTGCATTGTGGACTGCCTCATGGGCGTCCTTGCCCCAGGTGAACACACCGTGATTCTTGCAAAGAACCGCGGAAACTGCCACAGGGTCTTTTCCCATGCGCTCGAACTCATTAACGATGAGATGACCTGTGTTCTCTTCGTATGCACTCTCGATCTCATCCTTATTAAGGCATCTCACACATGGAATCTCTCCGTAGAAATAATCCGCATGAGTTGTTCCGTAGCATGGAATGCTGCGTCCGGCCTGAGCCCAGCTTGTAGCATAGGATGAATGTGTGTGCACAACTCCGCCCACTTCCTTAAAGGCTTTGTAGATCTCCACGTGTGTGGGAGTGTCCGATGATGGGTTGAGCTTACCCTCAACCTTGTTGCCGTTTAAATCCATGACAACCATATCATCCGGAGTCATTGTATCATATTCTACGCCACTTGGCTTTATTACAAAAAGACCTGACTCTCTGTCGATGGCACTTACGTTGCCCCAGGTGAAGGTAACAAGGCCGTACTTAGGCAGTAAAATATTTGCTTCGTATACTTTTTTCTTAAGTTCTTCTAACATAATCTCACTCCATTTTTCATTATATTACGAAGCATCATTACAATGCTCCGTAATTATTGCTAATTATTTATCAGATATTACTTAAGGCTGTCTACAGCAGCTCTCTCTACTGCGAGTCCTGCATTGTAATCCTTCATGAACTTATCAAATCCTTCAACATCCTCTTTTACAGGATCAAATGTCTCAACCTTACCGCTCTTGAATACCTTGTTAGCAAGATACTGCTCTAAGGTCTCACCTTCTTCCTTCTGGCACATGAAGCCTGCAAGGATAGCCTGGCCCCAAGGACCGCCTTCTCCTGCTGTCTCCATAAGCTTGATGGATGTGTTCAGCGCTGCTGCCATTACTCTGTCGCCAACTCCTCTGACCTTGAAGAATCCGCCCTGGCCAAAGAAAAAGTCAGCCTTTACATTCTCTTCCTTCATAAGAATGTCGTTACCAACCTTGAGCGCTCCGAGCGCTGTGTAGAGATGTGCTCTCATGAAGTTTGAGAGATTGAACTTGTCGTCAGGTCTTCTTACGAAGAGAGGTCTTCCCTCGTTGAAGCCTGTAATGCTCTCACCTGAGAAGTAGTTGTATGCAAGAAGTCCGCCGCAGTCAGCATCGCCCTCCATAGCCTTGCGATAAAGTGTTCCGTAAAGTGTGTCGTCATCAACATCCTTGCCGATAGCGCCAGCAAACTCTCTAAAGAGTCCTACCCATGCGTTGAGGTCGGAAGTACAGTTGTTGCAGTGTACCATGGCAACTTCTTCGCCGCTTGGAGTTGTAACAAGATCAAGCTCGGGATATGCCTTTGAAAGGCTGTGCTCAAGAACAACCATTGAGAATACAGATGTTCCGGCTGAGATATTACCTGTTCTTACGCCGACTGAATTGGTGGCAACCATACCTGTTCCTGCATCTCCCTCAGGAGGACATACTGCGATTCCTGCCTGAAGTGTTCCGGTAGGATCAAGCTTCTTAGCGCCTTCTTCTGTAAGCTTACCTGCTGATACGCCTGCAGGAAGTGACTTCGGGATAATGTCTCTGATCTTCCAGCCAAGGTTCTTGGGTGCAATGAGCTCATCAAACTGATCCAGCATCTTCTCATTGTAGCTGCAGGTAGCTGAATCGATAGGGAACATTCCGGATGCGTCGCCGACACCAAGAACCTTCTCACCTGTGAGCTGCCAGTGAACGTAACCGGCAAGAGTTGTAAAGAAGTCAATCTTGGAGATGTGCTCTTCACCGTTTAAGATTGCCTGGTAGAGATGTGCAATACTCCATCTCTGAGGAATGTGATAACCGAAAAGATCTGTGAGCTTCTCGGAAGCCTCTTCTGTTATTGTGTTTCTCCAGGTTCTGAATGGAACAAGAAGATTTCCGTCCTTATCAAATGCCATGTAGCCGTGCATCATAGCCGAGAATCCCATGGCTCCTACTGTAGTGAGCTTCTCCCCGTACTGCTTCTCAACATCTGCTGCCAGGTTCTTGTAGCAATCCTGAACTCCGCCCCATACATCATCCAGTGTGTATGTCCAGATACCATCATCCAGTCTGTTCTCCCAGCCGTGTGAGCCGGAAGCGATGGGATTGTACTCCTCATCTGTAAGTACCGCTTTGATCCTGGTCGAGCCAAACTCGATACCAAGAAATGTCTTTCCCTCTGCAATAGCCTTTTTTGCGTCTCCCATAATAAACCTCCATTTTATAAGTGTGTTTATAGTTTAAGCCCTTGGGCTAATTGAATCCCTGATAATAACGTCCTCTTCAAATTCGTAGGTAGCGTTGAAGGAAAGCTTTCCTTCGTGGATCATCCTGATCATATTCTGCGCCGCCTTCTCCCCAAGTCTCTCCTTGGGATGGGGAATTGAAGAAATTGTAACTCCGCAGCTCCCCTGTCTTGCTATATCCGAATCATCCATTCCTATAACCGAGATATCCTGCGGAACTCTGATACCCTCATCGGAGAGCATCTCTATCATCAGCCCTGCCACCTGATCGTTGTAGCAAAAGACTGCTGTGCAATCCTTAAGCCTCTCTCTGGCCTTGATAAGACAGCTTTTCCCTTTACCGATGTCTATGGTATCGATCCAGTTGACATGGTCATAGGAAAAAGACAATCCGGCTTCCGTTATCGCCTTCAGATAACCTCTGTATCTCTCGCGTCCCTGGCCGTCATCCAGCTTCAGGACACACCCGATATCTTTGTGTCCCGCCTCGATCAGCGCACGCACAGCTTTGTATGCGCACTGAGCGTCATTCAGAGAAACATGAGGAATATCCAGTTCGGGATAAAATGAGTTGATGAAGAGTATCTTGATCTTCTTGTCCGTAAGTTTCCTGTACAGGTCCATGTTAGGGTTTGGCAGAGCACTCTTTACCGGCTCCATTATAAGTCCCGCCACATCATTTCGGCCCAACAGGTCCTGCAAGATCTGCCTCTCCCTGCCAACAGTGTTATTGGACAGAGATATCTGCATGGAATATCCCTTGTCGCTCAGTGTCCTCTCTATACCTCTGATAGTACTGGGGAAAATGTAGTCATCCACATAAGTTGTAACAACCGCGATGACATTTCTCTCACCATCTTCAGCCCTCTGGTCTGCCACATAAGTTCCGCTTCCCTGACGGCTCTCCAAAAGTCCGTCCTCAGCCATCCTCGCAATAGCATGCCTGATAGTCTGACGGCTAAGGCCAAACCTGGCGCAGAGCTCATTTTCCGAAGGAATCCTCTCACCGGGTTTAATCGCTCCGGAATCTATGTTTTCATTTATCCAATTAATAACATTTTGATATTTTGCCACGTCTGTATTCTCGTCTGATTGTGTTTTTTCCTGCACAACCATGTTCCCATAACCCGTACAGGCAGTCAATGTGAATATTATACATTTTTATCAAGTTGTATATGTACAAATTTTCAAAAACAAAAAACTGCCTTCGATTTACATCGAAGACAGCCTTGAATAAAAGAATAAATATTGCTGCATGATCCCGTTATACGGGGCATATTTCTCAAACAAAAATCCATTTGGATAATGATTCTCCAAAACCCTATTGATCCAAACATCCTTAGGGAAGGCATCCAGCCTGTGGTATCCGAAGAGTATCTCGCAATTGGCAACCTTGACTCCGACACCAAAAAGTTTAAGAAGCTCTTCCATAAGAGCCTCGTCATCAAGAGACTCAAAAGCCTTCAGATCCACTGCCCCACTCTCCACATCCATGGCAGCCTTTTGAACATACTTATCTCTGTAGCCAAGACTGCAGGATGAAAGCTGCTCAAGTGAGAGCGTAGCCAGCCTCTCAGGAGTCGGGAATGAATATATGGGATTCCCATCAGCATCCTCTTTTATAACATCTCCAGCCATGACGCATAGCTTCTCAATAGAAGCCTTGATCGCCGGAATGTTCTTGCGTTGGGATATGATAAAAGATATAAGCATCTCCCAGGGGTCCTGTCTTAATATCCTGATTCCCTTGCCAAATTCAGCGGCTGCAAAGAGGTATTCATCTTCCTCTTTGCTAATCCTCTTTCTGAGGCTCCTATAGTCCAGGTCCAGATCAAAGTACCCTTTCCAGAATCCGTCAAACTCATCCCTGTTGCAATCCAGCTCATACTCACCACTTCCAAGACTCTTTATGAAAAGATTCTTATCAAGAGCTGTGACGCTGTAGCCATCGGCCACAGAATTGAATCTGAAACATTGTCCGCTGTCTGCTATTTTTGAAAGATCAAAATCATCTTTAATATTAATCTTCATAATTACTCCGCTTTATCCATATCGTCCAGGTATCCTCTGTCCCAGAGCATGATGTTCAGCTTCCTTGCAAGTTCCACTGCCGGCTGCGTAAAGTACTGATTGGTCATGACAACACCGACCATTCTGTCGTAGTAATCACGGCCCGCATAGACCTCCTGAACTGCCTTGACACCGATAGGCTTATCGTAACACTTGCACTGAACAGCATAGGTAATACCGTCTTTTTCTGCCAGAATGTCAGCCCCGAAATCTCCGCTTCCCTTAGTGACCTCAACTTCCAGAAAGCCATTGGCCTTCAAAAGGTCTGCGCAGTAGTACTCAAAATCATGGCCTTCCATCTCGTCCATGGGAAGTTCATGGGGCAGTCTCTTTATGACTGCTCTCACTACAAGCACAAGCAGAAGCACGACGATAATTGCAAGGATCAGATATAGGATCACTACAGGTATCTGTGTCATTAGAGTTTAAGATCTCCTTCTTTTACCCATCCAAGCTTCATGACACCCTTGTGGATCACCAGTGAAAGAACTGCAGGAAGCACAAAGGAAATAAGGACAAGTCCCAACCAGTCAAAGCCTGTGATGGCTGCCTTGGTTCCGTTTGCTATGTCGTTAACCCAGCCGGTGTAAACACCAATCTGTCCTACAAGTCCGCAGGTTCCCATACCTGAAGATACAGGGGCACCGTTCATCTGAAGCCTGAAGATGCATGTTGATATCGGTCCTGTAATGGCCGATGCCAGTGTAGGTGCGATCCATACTCTTGGGTTCTTGATGATATTACCCATCTGAAGCATTGAGGTTCCAATGCCCTGTGAAACAAGGCCTCCCCATTTATTCTCCTTGAAGGAAATAACTGCAAAGCCCACCATCTGAGCACAGCATCCTGCTACCGCTGCTCCGCCCGCAAGGCCTGTAAGTCCGAGCGCTGCGCAGATAGCTGCGGAAGAAATTGGAAGTGTAAGCGCCATACCAACAACAACCGAAACGATTATTCCCATAAGGAACGGCTGCTGCTCAGTTGCCCACATGATAATATTTCCAACCCACATTGCTGCCTTGCCAAGAGGCGGCGCGATGAGCCATGAGAGGAACACACCCACTGCTATTGTAACAAGTGGAGTGACCAATATATCGACCTTAGTCTCTTTTGAAACTGCTTTTCCGAATTCAGCGGCGATGATTGCCACAAAAAGAACTGCCAGAGGACCACCTGCTCCGCCCAGTGCGTTAGCTGCAAATCCAACTGTGATCATAGAGAAAAGAACCAGTGGCGGACACTGCAGTGCGTAACCGATGGCTACTGCCATTGCCGGACCGCTCATTGCTGTTGCGAGGCCACCAACCGTGTAATCAACGCCTGCAACTGTAGCAACAGTCTTCATTAAAAACGGTATATGGAACTGAGTTCCGATGGTATTGATGATGGTTCCGATAAGAAGGGAACAGAAAAGTCCCTGTGCCATTGCTCCCAGGGCGTCAATACCATAGCGCCTTAGGGAAATCTCAATGTTTTTCCGCTTCAAAAACTCTTTCATAACTCATTCTCCTCCAGTCGACGCCGCACCTTATTGTGGGTCGCCGCATTTATTTGGAAAATGTTACCATATCCTCTGCCATTTCTCAAGCATCACTACCGATAACCTCCACCAGGCTGTTGATCGCTTTGCTTATATGCTTATCTTTATGAACGAATATCTGTGAGTAAATGGGAAAAGAGCTGCCTCTCCAGTCCAGTCTTTTGAGACTCCCATTCTCCACTTCTCTTGTTGCAGTCATATCCGGAATAAATGCGACCCCCAAGCCATTGGAGGCAAATTGTTTGAGTATTTCCTTGCTACTGGTTTCTATCAGAGATTTCGCTTCCACTCCGCATTTCGCCAGATCCTCAAAGAGCATATGCCTGAAGCTGCAATTATGCTCGGTCAGAAGTAGCGGATAATCTGCCAGATCCTTCTCTTTTATCCTCTTACCCACAAGCGGATGATCAGGTGAAGCATAAAAGCTCAGCGTCTCTTTTTTCTTATAGAGCATTGTCAGTCTGTCATCTTCTATATAAGGGTTTAAAGTGTAAACCAGGTCCAGCTCCCCTTTTTGCAGCATGTCGGGAAATGTATCATGCGTAATGAACACCAATCTGATATCTATTCCCGGAACCTCTTTTCTATACTTCATGAGCGCCTCCGGAACACGGCTATAACACAGAGATTCGGAAACTCCTATCTTCAGCACCCCCGTCGGCTCATCATCATCAGATATTTCAAGATGTATCTCCCGCTCCAGCTGAAGCATCTTTTCCGCATATGCTATGAGCTTCTCCCCCTGCGGCGTAAGAACAATCGTCTTACCAAGTCTGTCGAACAATTGGCACCCAAGCTCTTCCTCAAGCTGCTTGATCTGCGTTGTCACCGTAGACTGCGCATAGCCAAGGCTATCTGCTGCTGCCGAGAAACTGTTTTGCTCTGCAATTTTCAAAAACGTGCTTAACTGAGTTATTGTCATGATCACTATACCTCTTGAATTCAATTATTTTGAACATTTATATTATTTGTTTCAATTTTACAGATATGTGTTTCAGCGTTATTATACATTCAAAATAAAGTAGACACAAGGAGGTACTACAAATGAACGAATTATGTATGATCATCAATGATACAGTAGAGCCCAATTTTCTTAACATCCGCACAGCAATAAGAGCTTATGACAGGGATGCACTCTGCGTCGGCGCACCTTGCTGGAGGTGGGCTTACCATGCACTTCATTCTGCGGACAAATGGTTTGTCAACCCATTCGACTATGAGGAACCTTCCTTTCACGTAGAAGGATTGGACAATCCGGATGTTCCATGCGATGTTGTCCTTTCAGACGAAGAGCTTCTTGCCTATCTTGATTCTATTGAAAAGAAAACCTTGGAGTACCTGGACACTCTCACAGACGAGATGCTTTATGAAAAGCCGAAGGATTGTATATATACCAGAATGGAACTTGTTCTCAGGCAGTACAGACATCTCTCATTCCACACCGGAATGTTAAACGGACAGACCGCCCTGGCTACCGGACAGTTTCCCATGTGGGTTTCAGAAACCGAACAGTTTCTGGATGATGGAATACTCTTTGGAAGATACAGAAAGTACAGAGTGTAAATGGAAAAAGACCTCTCGTCCGCCTATAGACGAGAGGCCTTCTCTATAACCTGTTCGTAATTCGAATCTATGAGTTCTATATGTTCACCTGTCTTTTCAAATCCTTCTATAAATCTTTTGTTATCTGCTTTTATCAGGTCGACCGTGCAATCCGAATCATCCAATCTTGATTCTATGTCGGAAGCATGGCCCCTAATCTTATCGAAATTCGCATCAATGTAGCTATCTGTAAGCGCAAGACAGATAAATCTGATATCCTGCAGATACTCTTTGCCGAAATCCCTGCGCCAGTCAAAGGGGATATAGCAGCCTTCAACGATCAGATTCTGCCTGTTCTCTATAGCAGTCTTTATCATTTCCCGTACTATAGGCCAAATATATGTCGTCATCTCCTCATCATCTTCCGGAGTAAGTTGAGTATTGCCGCTTCTGATAAGTCCCATCTTCAAATGATCGATCGACAGGTACGGATATTTATATTTTTCAAGCATTCGCTGCGCAAGTAGTGTCTTGCCTGTATGGGATGCTCCCGTTATAAGTATTACCACGTAACGTTTCTCCTTACTTGTGAATGACTGTATTTATCCTGCATGATATATGCATTTCCTCTGAAATCCTGATCCATTTCTATTCTCATATTGCTATGAATGTCAATGGTAAAGCTGAATTAATTATGATAAAATTCGTTATACC